>JAQUSE010000040.1 GCA_028715235.1 Candidatus Omnitrophota bacterium
GGAGGCATTGAAAAAAATTGCCTCGAAAAAGGTCAAGGTATGTGATATGATAACGCATCGGTTCGGCCTTGAGGACGCTGTCAAAGGGTTCAGGCTGGTTGCGGAAGCGAAAGAATCGATCAAGGTTATAATAGAACCGCAGAAATAGGGTAAAGCAAACTTAAGGAAGCTATGGCTACACCGCTCGAAAAATGGGTTGAGGAACAGGAACGGCTGACGAAGCCGAAACGTGTCTATTGGTGCGACGGTTCGGAAGAGGAAGCGCGCCGGATCATAGAGATAGGGATGAAGGAAGAGAAGATCACCGGCAACCCCATATTCTATGAGCTCAATAAGAAGACCTTCCCGAACAGTTATCTCCACAGGAGCCATCCTACGGATGTTGCCAGGACAGAGCATCTGACGTACGTATGCCACCCCGACAAGCAGACCGCGGGGCCGAACAACAACTGGATGGACCCCAAGGAAGCCAAGGCGGCTATGCGCAAGCTCTCCGACGGCTGCATGCGCGGCAGGACGATGTATGTGCTCCCTTATATGATGGGCCACCCGCAATCGCCGTATGCCAAGGCCTGCATACAGCTTACCGACGTATCGTACGTCGCTATAAGCATGAGGATCATGACGCGCATGACGGAATCGGCGATCGATAAGATAGGGAAGAGCGAGAACTTCGTTAAGGGCCTGCATTCGATAGGCGATTTCGAGCCTCATAAACGTTTTGTGATGCATTTTCCGGACGAACATTTCGTATGGAGCGTAGGCTCCGGCTATGGCGGCAACGCTCTTTTAGGCAAGAAATGTTTTTCTCTGAGGATAGCCTCATGGCTCGGCCTTAAAGAGGGCTGGCTCGCCGAGCACATGGTCATAATGGGCGTCCAGGATCCGCAGGGAAATATCACATACATGGCCGCGGCTCTCCCGAGCGCCTGCGGCAAGACCAACCTCGCGATGCTCGAATCGGTCCTGCCGGGATATAAAGTATGGATCCTGGGCGATGATATCGCCTGGCTTAATGTCGGTCCGGACGGACGGCTATGGGCCATAAACCCTGAGGCGGGATTTTTCGGAGTGGCGCCGGGGACGTCCATGAAGACGAACCCCAACATGATGAAGACCCTCAAGAAAGGGACTTTCTATCCGACGATATATACGAATACGGCGCTCAACACCGATACGAATGAGCCGTGGTGGGAGGGATTGAACGGGGAGGCGCCGGTGCACATGGTCGATTGGCAGGGAAGGCCGTGGGATACCACGATGAACACGAAAGCCGCCCATCCCAATTCCAGGTTCACCGTTTCGATAACTCACGCTCCGACGCTCTCTCCGGAATTCGACAATCCGAAAGGCGTGCCTATATCCGCCGTAATATTCGGAGGTAAGAGGACGTCACTGCAGCCGCTTATAGTTGAAGGGCTCAACTGGCAGAACAACGTATTCTTAGGCACGAGAATGGGGTCTGAGACGACCGCGGCGGCTATTCACAAAGAAGGCGTTGTCAGGCGCGATCCTATGGCTATGCTTCCGTTCTGCGGGTATAACATGGCCGATTATTTTGCCCATTGGCTCGGCATAGGTAAGAAACTGGCCAAGCCTCCAAAAGTATTTTCAGTGAACTGGTTCAGGGTGGACGATAACGGCAAATATATATGGCCCGGTTTCGGGGACAATATCAGGGTATTGAAATGGGTCGTAGAAAGGGTCAATAACAGCATTGACGCGAGATCCACGCCCATAGGCCTCGTCCCGCACATCAAGGACCTTGATCTGCAGGGCCTTAATATTCCGCAGGAAAATATGGAGAAATTATTTGCCGTAGACGCCGGAGACTGGAAGAGCGAAGTCTCCGACATTGAGGCGTTCTATAAAAAATTCGGTACGCGTATGCCGAAAGAGATCTTGGACGAGTTGAATATGATGAAGAAGAAACTAGGCTGATCAAGGAGGGTATCATGGACTGGGGAATGAAGAACAGGCTAGCGCGATTGATAAAACCATCCGACGGAAGAGCTGTCTGGCTTGCGATCGACCACGGATATTTTCTGGGGCCCGTTTCGAAATTGGAGGATCCGGCAAAGACCATTAAACCTTTAATGCCTTTTACCGACGCTCTAATGCTGACGAGAGGCGTTCTGCGCAGCTGTATTGACGCCGCTGTCGATATCCCGATGATACTCAGGGTCTCGGGCGGGAACAGTATCGCCGGTCCGGCTTTATCGAATGAGGGTATCCATACGTCGATGGAAGAGGCGATAAGGTTGAATGCCTCGGCGGTAGCCTTCTCGATATATGTAGGGACGGAACACGAGCACCAGACCCTGCTTTCCCTCGGCGAGCTGGTGAACCAGGGACAGCGCTACGGCATGCCTGTCCTGGCAGTAACGGCTGTAGGAAAAGAGCTCGAAAAGAGGGACGCCAGGTACTTAAGCCTGTGCTGCCGCATTGCCGCGGAGCTCGGTGCCCAGGCAGTGAAGACATATTATTGCGACGATTTTCAGCGCATCGTAAGGTCCTGCCCGGTGCCCGTTGTGATCGCCGGCGGTCCCAAACTCAATACGGAAATGGACGTGTTGAAGCTCGCGCATGACGCGATAAAGCAGGGAGCCAAGGGCGTGGATATGGGCCGCAACATCTGGCAGTCGAAAAACGCGATAGGGATGATAAAAGCTTTACGCGGCATAGTTCACGAAAACATGTCGGTGAAAGAAGCCGCAGGATTGATGAAAGGCAAAAAATAAAAGAAGATATTTGATTTGCATTTTATTAAGATATAACATATAATTTTATAGTAGCGGAAAGGTCAGGATGTAGTCCCTCGTCACTTGAGTGAGGTTAGGGCTCCTCGGGACGATTTGACAGGGTCAGGCTACATCAAATCGGGGGGCTGGGGTATGAGAAAAGAACTGATGTTCAGAAGGGTTGGTGTAGTTGCCGTATTTGTTTTGAGTGTTGTGTTTATTTCCGGTTGCGGATCGGTGCCTAAGAAATTTAAAGAAGAGGTTTCCGGCATTAAGTCGAGAGTAGAGACCCTCGAGACAAAGATCGAAGGCGTCGAGGCCAAACAGTCGGAGGTCGAGCGCGTAACGAGCGAACAGGCCCAGAAGATAGATGAATTGAAGGTAGTCAGACAGTCGCCCCTCAGCACGAATATATCCGTGAAGGCGCGGCCCGGGAAGTCCAAGGCGCATATAAAAGACATCCAGACCTGCTTAAAGAACGCGGGATTTTACGACGGCAAGATAGACGGCATAAATGGCAAGGGCACCAAGCGGGCTATAAAGGAATTCCAGAAAGCGAACGGCCTCATTGCCGACGGGGTGGTAGGATCCAGGACATGGGAGATCTTGAGTAAATATGAGACCGGATCGGCTCGAGCGTCAATGGGTTCGGAAGAGGGGGCTACCAAATAATCAAGCTCATAGTTCATAGTTGATAGTTTGTAGAAAGGGGCAGCTCTCGTAAGTAAGAGGCAGCCCCTTTTTGGTAAAGCGTAGAAATACGGAAAGGTGAGTTGCAACAGTCTTTTTAGATGTAGTCCCTCGTCGCCTGAGTGAGATAACAGCTCCTCGGGACGATTTACCAGAGTGAGACTACAGTAAATCGGAGGCAATCATGAACGAAATACTCGAGATACTTGAAAAGAACGCCAGGGCTACGGTCGAAGATATCGCAAGGATGCTTAATATGACGCCCAAGGCGGTGTCGAATATGATTAAGAAGCTGGAGAAGGACGGGGTCATACTTAAGTATAAGACCGTAATCAATAAGGAGCTGGAAAGGGACGAGAATTCGGATGTCCGCGCCCTTATAGAAGTGAAGTTGACCCCGCAGAAGAATGTGGGGTTCGACCATCTGGCCGAGCGCATATACCAGTTCCCGGAAGTGACGAGCTGTTATCTGATGTCGGGGACCTATGACCTTCTCGTCGTGGTCGAAGGGAAGAATATCCACACCGTGTCGAATTTCGTCGCGGAAAAATTGTCCGCCATGGAGAATGTGCGCGGGACTATTACGCATTTTATATTGAAGAAATATAAGGAAGACGGTGATATATTGAAACAGCCGGAGAGGTCGAAACGCCCGGCGATAACTTTGTAAAGGAAGTTGTAAGCTATAAGTTGTAAGTTATAAGTTTAAAACTTACAGCTTAAAACTTACGACTTATAACTTTCATGAAAATTTCCAAGCTCGTCGAACAGATGCCGCCGTCGGGCATACGCGCGTTCTTCGACCTTGTCATAGGAATGAAAGACGTGATATCCCTCGGAGTTGGAGAGCCGGATTTTGTAACTCCATGGAATATAATAGAAAGGGCGATCTACTCTCTTGAGGAAGGGTACACATCCTATACTTCCAATAAAGGGTTGGCGGAACTGCGCCAGGAACTCGCGAGGCATCTGAAGCACAGGTACGCTCTCGACTACGATCCCGAAGAAGAGATCCTTATAACCGTCGGCGTAAGCGAGGGGTTCGATCTCACGTTAAGGGCGCTCTTAAATAAAGGCGATAAAGTCCTGGTGCCCGAACCGTCCTATGTTTCTTACGGGCCGCTGACAGGCCTGGCTCTCGGCGAACCTGTCTATATAAAGACAAAGCCGGAGAACGGTTTTAAGATCACGCCTAAAGATATAGACGGGCACTGCGATAAAAAAACGAAGGCCATCGTCCTTAACTATCCCAATAATCCGACGGGAACCTCTTATTCGAGGGCCGAGATAAGCAAGATCGCCCGGACCGTTTCAAAGCACGGCCTCATCATGATAAGCGACGAAATATACTGCGAGCTCACCTACGATTTTAAACATATCCCGTTCCCCGCGCTTCCGCGCATGAAGGAGAGGACCGTATATCTTAACGGGTTCTCCAAGGCGTACGCCATGACAGGCTGGAGGATCGGTTATGCGTGCGGCCCCCGCGAGATCATCGCGGCAATGACCAAGGTCCATCAGTATACGATGATGTGCGTGCCAATAATGTCGCAGATGGCCGCGCTGGAGGCGCTCAAACACGGAGAGAAGGCCGTCCAGGAGATGAAGCGGGAGTACAGGAGGAGGAGGGAGTACGTTATCTCGCGTTTGAATGAGATAGGGCTGCCCTGCCACAGGCCGGAAGGGGCGTTCTACGCTTTCCCGTCGATAAAAAAGACGGGCCTTTCATCCATGGAATTCGCTAACCGGCTCCTGAAGAGGGAGAAGGTCGCTGTAGTCCCGGGTACGGCGTTCGGGCCTTCGGGAGAAGGTTATATCAGGATATCATATGCTTCCAGCCTCGATAAACTGAAAGAGGCGTTGAGCAGGATAGAAACTTTTTTGACGGCTATAGCCGTTCATTCCAAATAAAATTGAGGGCCTGATAATGAAAAAGTCGGTATTATTGGTTGCCATGACAGGCGTTATCCTTATGCTGTTATCGCCCGAACCCGCGTTTGCAAAAGGCCAGAACATAATAAAGATATATGAAGACACGGAGATATCCGAAGGCATGGACGTTGACGATGTAGTGTCTGTCGGCGGGAATATTACGGTCTCGGGACGGGTAGGGAATAGCGTTGTGGCGGTAGGCGGGTCTGTCGTGTTAAAACCCGGCGCATATGTGGGCGGGCAGGTCGTAGCTGTCGGCGGGGAGGTAGTCAAGGATGCGTCGGCTGCCGTCGCGGGCAGGATAACTCAGGTCTACATGCCCAACTTCATACCGTCGGCGGCGACCTTCCTGAAAGGCGGATGGATAACGTTGTGGGCGACCATAAGCCTGTTGACTCTGCTGGGTTTTCTTGGTCTTGCCATCTTGCTTACGGCGCTCATCCCCGAACATATGGGGACTGCCGTCAATGCGCTGGAGCGATCCTTCGTAAAAATGCTGCTATGGGGCGTGCTCTGGACTATATTGATCGTCCCGGTAGCGGTCCTTCTTGCCATAAGTATAGTCGGGGTAATACTGATACCTCTCGAGATACTGCTGGCGGCGCTTGCCCTGATAATAGGATATATCGCCGCGGCGATATACATAGGCAAGAATATATTGCTATCTTTCAAAAAAATACCGCCGCCTTTTGTCGATGTGGTCTTAGGTATACTGATCCTGTTCCTGGTAGGTTTCATCCCCGTTGTCGGAGCTGTTATCAAGGTAGTGTTCCTGATAGCGGGTTTCGGAGCGGTGCTGACGACCAGGTTCGGCACGGTAAAATGAAGATAATGAAGATGCAGTCATATATAACTTGACAAAGGTTCAATAGGCGGTATAATTGCTTTTATAAAAAATTTCCGAAAGGAGGAGGGAATGAACAGGAGATTGTTGATGATATTATTGGCGGCGATAGTCGTTGTGCCGTTAATATTTATCGGGTGTAAGGCAAAGGTGGATAAGACTGCCGAAGAGCTCGCCTCGTCGGAGGCTATCGCGACGATGGAAGAAACAATAGATATCGAAGAACCGGCTCAGGCGATCGCGACGGAAACGATCCCGCCTACGGCGACGCCGCCGATGGCGCAGGCGACGGCCCCCGCCCCGCAGATAAAGCTCGAAAGGAATAAGGATATACAGAGAGCGTTGAAAGCGGCCGGATATTACACAGGCGCGATCGACGGTAAGATAGGCCCCAGGACAAAAAAGGCCATAGAGAGTTTTCAGAAGGCGCAGGGCCTGAAGGTCGACGGCAGGGTTGGGCCGAAGACCTGGGCAGAGTTGGAAAGATACCTGGTTTCCCAGGAAGTCCAGAACTAGTTTATTTTAGAGAGGAGGCGTAAGTAGATGAGGTATATCCGGTTCTTAGTCCTGTTCATTATGTGCGTATCCCTTATAAGCCTTGCGGGATGCGGTGTGTCGAAAGATAAATACGAGGCCCTGCTGAACGAGAAGGTGGGATTAGAGGAAAAAGTCAGTGTTCTCACGGCGTCAAAAGAGGCCCTGAAGAGGGAATTCGACGATCTCTTAAAAGAGAAGATGGATCTGTCGACCAGGCTGGAGATCATGAACAATGAGAAGGCCGCGCTTAAAGGCGAATACGATAAGATACTCGATGAAAAAGTGACCCTCAAGGCGTCTTACGACAAGCTTTTGGCCGATAATAAAGAACTGCAGGACAGGATCGCAACTAGATAATGCTGTGCGGCCAGAAGGCGGAATAATTTGCTGAACGGTAAAAAGATAGTAGTCATAATGCCCGCGTATAACGCGGAAAAGACTCTGCGCCGGACTTACGAAGAGATACCCAAAGATATAGTAGACGATATAGTCCTTACCGACGATGTTTCGAAAGACAGGACTGTCGATGTCGCGAAATCTTTGGGTATCAAGGTATTTGTCCATAATGAGAATAGGGGTTACGGCGGGAACCAGAAGACCTGCTACAGGGAAGCGTTAAGGCTCGGCGCCGATGTAGTAGTGATGCTCCATCCTGATTATCAATATCCTCCCAAACTGATAACGCCTATGGCGGGCCTCATAACATCCGGCATGTTCGATGTGGTCCTGGGCTCCAGGATCCTCGGTAACAAGGCCCTTAAGGGCGGGATGCCTTTCTATAAGTATGTGGCCAACAGGCTCCTGACATTAACGGAAAATATTGTCATAAAAGAGAAGCTGTCTGAGTACCATACCGGTTACAGGGCATTCTCGCGCGATGTCCTTCTATCGCTTCCGATACTGGAGGATTCAGACGATTTCGTTTTCGATAACCAGATGCTCCTGCAGGCCTTTTATTTCGGGTATAGGGTAGCGGAGATAACCTGCCCTTCAAGCTATACGAAGGATTCTTCGTCCATCAATTTTCCCAGAAGCGTCACATACGGGTTCGGCGTGCTTAACACAGCGTTCAAATACGCGCTCAATAAACTATCGTTCAGGAAAGATCCCCTGTTCAGCAGGGACGGTAAGAGATTAGCCGTTTAAGTTATTCTTGACTTTTGTTTTATGTGTATGGTAATTTGTATACGATAAAGATAGGGGGGTGTTTTATGAAAGTTAAAAATTTAGCAGGCATAATTGTCGCGGTGGCGGCGACTTTAATATTGGCGGTCCCGGTATTTTCGCAGGACGCAAGCCCGGAGCAGCCCGATGTCATGCCCGCCGCGGCTATCGCAGGCGAAGGGGCCGGCCAGCCTAATGATATATCCATATACGGCGAAGTCAGGGCCACTGATCCCACGACGAATTCCGTATCCGTCCAATATTATGACTACGATATGGACGAGGAAAAGACAATAAGCGTCGCGCTCGATAAGGACACGAAGATCGAGAACGCGTCCGATCTGTCGGGAATAAAGCAGGGCAACTGGGCTGACATCATATATGTGGTCAAGGACGGAAAGAATGTCGCCAGATCCATTGTTATTGAAAAAGAAGAAGAAATGCCGTCTGAATCATCGACGGAAAACGAAGAACAATATTAATTCTATATAAGCCCAATTTCTTATCGTCTATCCGCTAAGAGACATAAAGATGTGTTGTGAGAACTGCCCTCGCTACACGAGTTGTGAAGATGAGGGCCACTTAAACGATTTATGCTGTGTCAGTTGTTCTGACTACCAGTCCTGCCATGGCAAGAGAGACGCCGCCGGTAAGGATACCGAAGAGTTGGACGGCGAATTTGACGATCTCTAAAAGGAGGGCGTTATTATGGCACAAACATCTTCAAGAACACGCGAAAACAAGCAATTCAGGTTCCCTCAAGGTTACGGCGACAATAAGATAGTCCTTCTGGTGCGCGATCCATGGTGGGTATTCACATATTGGGAGATCGGGAAGGCAAAAGAGGACGAGGCTGTAAGGAAGATAGAGGCCTCCGGAGATAGTATCGCTAAGTCCGTGCTCCGTGTGTATGACGTTACCGACGTAAGCTTTAACGGCAAGAACGCCCGCTCATATTTTGATATAGAGCTCAGAGGGCTGGCGACCAGCTGGTATATCAATGTAGGCTCTCCGGACAGGGCATGGATAGTCGACATAGGTATCGTTACGAAAAAAGGCAGTTTTTACCCCTTGGCCCGTTCCAATATGGTAAAGACTCCCCGTTTTGGCATGTCGGACCAGCTTGACGCGGAATGGATGGTTCCCGAGGAAGAATATTGGAAGATGTTCGGGCTGTCGGGAGGTTTCGGCGTAGGAAAAGGCTCGCTGGAAGTCAGGGAGATGATAAAGAAGCGCCTGGAGGAGCAGATATCTTCCGGAGGAATATCGAGCGCCGCGTCATTTTACAGGAAGCCAGGCGAAAGGAAATTCTGGCTTGTAGTTAACTGCGAGCTGATAGTATACGGCGCGACG
>JAQUSE010000316.1 GCA_028715235.1 Candidatus Omnitrophota bacterium
CGTATGTCGATTTCAACTTCGAGAGCTCCCTGAACTCCAGGAGCATTGCCGGCAGTTCGTGCTCGAGCGAAAGCTTCGTCAGGACCTCTTCGTCGGTTGAAAATCCGGTCTTTGTCCTCTTCACCACAGGCAGCTTCATCTTCTCGAACAATATCTTAGAGAGCTGCTTTGGCGAATTTATATTGAACTCCTCCCCCGCCATCTCATATATGGACTTAGTGGACTTCTGCAGTTTCCTCTCTATCACGACGGAGAGATCGGCGAGGTAATCCTTATCTATCGAGACGCCGTTTATCTCCATGATGGCCAGTACCTCGATGAGCGGGATCTCGACGTCGTAGAATAAACTGTCGAGGCACCTTTTTGAGATCTCCTTCTCCAATATGTCCTTTAGCCTAAGTGTAACGTCGCTGTCTTCGCAGCAGTATTGGCACACCTTATCCACATCGACCTTGTCCATCGTAATGGCATTCTTACCCTTACCGATCAACTCCTCTATGGGTGTCGTCAACTTGTGGTTCAGGTATTCCAGCGATATGTCTTCAAGGTTATGGTTCAATTTGGAAGGGTTCAGAATGTAGGAAGCGACCATGGTGTCGAAGATGATACCCTTCAATATTATCCCGTAATTCGCCAGCACTATATACTCGTACTTGATATTCTGGCCTATCTTCTTTATAGAGCTCTTCTCAAAAACCGGTTTAAGCGCACCAAGGACTTCTTTCGCATCGAAATACTTGCCTGTCCCGCCCCCAGCTTTACTCCCGGCGGGATTTACAGGAACATAACAGGCGCGGCCGATCTTCCATGAGAACGATATCCCCACGAGCTCTGCCAGCATCGGATCCTCGCTGGTCGTCTCGGAATCGAAAGCGAATTCCTTGAGGCCCTTAAGCTCGTCGACCAGCTTCCTGAATTTCTTGTCGTCGTCGATCAGTTCATAGGTAGATTCAAGCTTCTCCCTGGGCGTGACATCCTTCAGGAATGACTTGAACTCCAGCTCCTTATATAATTCCATAAGTTCGACCTGGTCCGGATCCTTCGATTCCATCTCTTTGAAATCGATCTCGACCGGCACATCCGAGTCCAGGACCGCAAGTTCTCTCGACAATATCGCCATCTTTTCGTTCTCTTTCAATGTCTTCTTCTTCGCCTCACCTTTCACTTTATCCACGTTCTTCAGGAGGTCATCGAGCGATCCGAATTCCACTATCAATTCAACGGCCGTCTTTTCGCCTATGCCGGGCACCCCGGGGATATTGTCAGTCGCGTCGCCCATCAGGCTCATTATATCGATCATGCGCTCCGGCTCGACGCCGTAGACCTCTTTTACCTTCTTCGCGTCGTATATCAGGCCTTCTTTATGCGTGCTAAAAACTTTTATATGCGGATTCACAAGCTGCAGGGCGTCCTTATCTCCCGTCACTATGAACGTCTCGATGTCGCGCGCCTCGGCTTTTTTTGCGACTGTCGCAAGCACATCGTCCGCCTCGTATCCTTGTGCCTCATATATCGGGATATTGTAAGCCTCGACGAGCCTTTTTATGTAAGGCATCTGGCTTACGAGATCATCCGGCATGGGCTTCCTGTGGATCTTGTATTCCTCGTACTTCTTATGCCTGAACGTCGGCCCTTTAAGGTCGAACGCCACAGCTATCATATCAGGCTCGTTTTCCTTGATTATCTTATTGAGCATGGTGATGAAGCCGTATATGGCATTCGTCGCCTGCCCCTTCGAATTGGAGAGCGGCCTGACGGCATAATGCGCCCTGTAACAGAATGAATTCCCGTCGATAAGAAAAAGTTTTTTCTTGGACATTAAGCGGCAAGCCCTATAAGGTCAGGATATAATAGCAGGGTATCTTTAACATCGTCTAATTTTAGTTTGTCAGGGATTTTATTTCTCTCGGAAATTGAATTTACAACAATATAGAGAGGAAATACGACTTGATAACTGCTATCATTCTACATTAATAACGCTATTTGTCAAGAAAAAAAATGCCTTTTATTCATTTGCGTCAGTTATCTTCATATGCTCGCTCAGGTAATTCCCGGTCAGGTCGTCTATTGCCTGAGTAAGTTCCTGAATACGCAGTTCCTTATCGAATCGCGCCTTCATCTCTTTTGGCGGCGCGGTCATAGTATCGAACTGCAGCCGTTTCCGCTCGTAATATGCCCTCCTCAGGTCATCGAGTATGTCGTTCCTCAGTTGCGTCGTGAGCCGCGAGCGAACGTCGATATTCGTCTGGTCGTCAGACCAGATGAGGTCAGCAAGCTCCCACGAGACCGAGACATCGAGCCCGTCATTTTCGTCATCCGGCCCCATGATGACATAATCTTTTGTGGCGCTCGTGTATATCTCCGAATTCGTCGAACGATTCCTGTCTATCCCGAGGCTCACCTTCGGCAGGAGCGCTTTTAACCTCGCCTCGCTTCTCATCTTCCTGATCTTCTCCGGGTCGACCTCGGCAAAGCGCATAGCCGCCCGCTGTAATTCCTTGAACGCGGGCTCGTTATCGAAGATTATCTTCAGGCCCTTCAGGTTCCTCTCCACATCTATATATTGGTCGGAGGCGTATTTTCCGCTCTC
>JAQUSE010000317.1 GCA_028715235.1 Candidatus Omnitrophota bacterium
GAATGGCCGTAAGCGAGCCGCCTCCGCGTTTATCGGTGAGCTTCGCGGCGCGCTCAAGGAGACGCGCGTGGAGATAGAATATATCGCCGGGATACGCCTCCCTGCCCGGCGGGCGCCTTAATAACAGAGAGAGCTGCCTGTATGCCTGGGCATGTTTGGAGAGATCATCGTAAATGACAAGCGCGTGCTTGCCCGAATACATCAACTCTTCGCCGATGGCGGTGCCGGCATACGGCGCCAGATATTGAGAGGTAGCCGCCGCGCGGGATGAGGCGCTCACTATCGTCGTATATGACATGGCCCCGTATTTTTCCAGCGTATCGTGGACCGATACTATATTCGACAGCTTCTGCCCTATAGCCACATAGACGCAGTAGACGCCTTTATTCTTCTGGTTTATTATCGTATCGAGGACTATAGCCGTCTTTCCGGTCTGTCTGTCGGCTATTATCAGTTCGCGTTGTCCGCGGCCTATCGGTATCATGGCGTCGACGGCCTTTATTCCCGTCTGCAGCGGTTCCTTAACGGGCTGGCGTTCGATGACGCTCGGCGCGTGCGCCTCGAGAGGCCTGCGCCTGTGTGATTCTACAGACCCCTTGCCGTCTATAGGCTTGCCGAGGGAGTTGACGACCCTTCCCACTAGCGAGTCACCGACCGGGATATCGGCCACTTTGTACGTCCTCTTTACTATATCGCCTTCCTTTATATTCTTCTCGTCGCCGAAGATGACTATGCCGACCGACTCTTCTTCGAGGTTGAAGACCATGCCCGTTATGTCGCCCGGGAATTTTACGAGTTCTCCGGCCATGACGTCGTCGAGGCCGTATACGAGGGCGATCCCGTCGCCTACCTGCAGGACCGTGCCCGTAGACTCCATCCTGACACGGGTCTTATATTTCTCAAGCTCTTTCTTTATTATAGACGTTACTTCTTCGGGTCTCAGTTCCATTATTTCAACTCATCCTTAGCGCCGTCATCTTCTCTTTTATCTCTTCGAGACGTTTCTTCACGGATCCGTCGATCACCTTATTCCCGACATCCACCTTCACCCCGCCGAGTAGATCCGGATCCAGCTTCACATAGAGTTGGAGCTTCTTATTCATCTTACGCTCCATGGCGTCCTTTATCGACCGGACCAGGTCTGTATCCAGCATGTAACTTGTGCTCAGGACAGCTTCGACCTTTTCGCCGTGCGCGTATTTAATACGGGCGTAATCGGCTATCTGGAAAAATATCTCCACACGGTCCTTTTTCAGGAGCAGTTTCAAAAAATTGCGCAGGTCCTGCGAAAAACTTTTTGCGAATACCTCGTCTATAACGCCGCATTTTTCATTATAGGTTATTACCGGCTTGCCCAGGAATTTTAAAAATTCAGGATTGTCGCGGAAGACGTCTTTGGCGTTCTTAAGCTCCTCGAGCGCCTCCTCAAATCCTATCGCGCCCCTGGCGTATTCCAGAAATCCGTCGACATACCTCTTCGCGAGTATCATTTCTTCTCCACGCCCTCCAGGAACTCCTCCACCATCTTCCTGTCCGTCTTTTCGGTCAGTTTCTCCTGCACCACCTTTTCGGCGACCTCTATCGCAAGGTCCACTATATCGTCCTTAAGAACCTCGCGCGCTTTTGAGAGTTCGTCCTTCACGGTATCCTTTGCGGCCAGGATCAGCTTCTGCGCCTGGGCCTCGGCGCTCTTCTCTATTTCGGCGGCAACGCCTTTACCCTCGGCTATCGCCTCCTGCATCTTCGCTCGCGCGGCGTCTTCTATCTTCGTGAGCTTCGCCTCGTATTCGCCCCTCAGCTTAACGGTCTGGGCCTTCGCGTCCTCGATCCCCTTGAATTCGGACGCGATCCGCTCCTTGCGGTCATCCAGTATCTTAAGGAACTTTTTCCAGACAAGAAGGCGCAGCAGGACGAAGAGTATAAGGAAACTCACGACCTGAGCGACTATCTGGCTTGCGCTTAAAAGTTTGAATAATTCCATTGTAAACTCATTTCCGGGTTTAGTTGTAAGTGGTAAGTTTTAAGTTGTAAACACTGATTTATTACAGCATACCACTTACAGCTTATAACTTACAACTTACGACTTTTTTTAGATTTTCCCCGCCAGGCCGAATACGAAGACGAGCGCGTATATCGTAAGAGCCTCGATAAAGGCGCAGCCCGTCGCCATATTTATTAATATCTTCGTCGACGCCTCCGGCTGCCTGGACGTCGCGTCCATCGCGGCTGCGACGGCCTTACCCAACGCTATCGCCGAACCGAACCCCACAAGCCCCAATCCAAGCGGAAGGCCTATAGACAACACTGCCTTATAATCCATGTTCCACCCCCGATTTGTTGTAATTTCACTCTGACAAATCGTCCCGAGCCATTGTAATCTAACTCATGTGGCGAGGGACTACATCTTTAACTACACTATTTTAAGCCTCTTCGTGCGACAATACAAGCGCGAAGTATATAGTCGTCAGCAGACAGAATACGACGGCCTGCACTACCGACGCCAGTATCGCGATAAGGCTGTTAAAGAACAAGAGCGGGACGCCCTTAACGCCGAAGCCGGATATGAAAGCGAGCAGCATATCGTCTCCCC
>JAQUSE010000318.1 GCA_028715235.1 Candidatus Omnitrophota bacterium
GACAACCCGAGGTTTGAGGAGCCGTCGGCAATAATCAGCGAGATAGAAGAAGGCGTGAAGAAAGAGTTCGACAATTACGATGTTGTCGTCGACAGGCGTAAGGCCATAGAAAAAGCCATAAAGAAAGCGTCGGCAGGAGATATAGTAATCATCGCGGGCAAGGGGCATGAGAATTACCAGATAGTCAGGGATAAGGTCTTTTCGTTCGATGACCGCGAGATAGCCAGAGAGATACTGAAAGAGCGGAAATGAAAGCAAGGGATATAGTAAAAGCGGTAAACGGCAAATTGTTATCGGGAAGCCCGGACGCCGATATAGATCCTTCGATGATCTCGACGGATTCGAGGGCTGTAGGTAAAGGCGGATTCTTTATCGCGCTTAAGGGTCCGAATTTTAACGGCAATGATTTTGTGAGAGACGCCACAAAGAAAGGCGCTGCCGGCGCGCTCGTTTCAGACCGCGATCTGAGCGATGCGCCCCGCGGGAAGATAATAATACTTGCCGGGGATACGACTAAAGCCCTCCAGGACATAGCAGCCGCTCATCGCGGCAGATTTTCCATTCCCATCATAGCTGTGACCGGATCGAACGGAAAGACTACGGTCAAAGACATGATATGGACCGTATTATCCAAAAAATATAACGTATTGAAAAATGAAGGGACGCATAATAACCACATAGGCGTTCCCCAGACACTGCTTAAACTGAAACCTTCCCACGATATCTGCGTCCTGGAATTAGGCACGAACCATAAGGGGGAGATAGCCGCGCTCGCAAAGATGGCGCGGCCGGCTTTCGCGGTAGTTACAAATATAGGGCCGTCTCACCTGCAATATTTCCGGAATCTGGAGGGAGTGTTTAAGGCTAAAATGGAGCTGCTGGATTTTCTGGAAAAAAAGGGTGTCTTGATAGTCAACGGAGACGATGAGTGCTTATCCGGCATAAAAGACAATCGGTTCAGGATGACGCGTTACGGGATGAGCAAGTCCAACGATCTCAGGGCCGAAGTTGTTTCTCTCGACAAGACAAGGACGGATTTTACTATGAACAACGAGGCCGCGTTTGGATTGAATGTTCTTGGGGTACATAACGTATACAATGCCCTTGCCGCGATAGCGGTCGCGTATTGCTTCGGCATAGGCCGGAATTCGGCAAGAGAAGCGCTTGAGGGATTTAAGCCGGCGGGGATGAGGCTCGACATGAAGAATATAAGGGGCGTCGATGTGATAAACGACTCTTACAATTCCAATCCGCTTTCCATGAAATGCGCCCTGGAGACGATAAAAAACTATCCCGCAAAGGCCAAGTGGGTCGTGTCGGGCGACATGCTGGAGCTCGGCGACGAGGGCGTGGACCTCCATAAAGGTATCGGCAGCTATATCGCGAAGTCCGGCGTCGACGGCCTTTTGACGTACGGCAAACTTTCGAAACATACCCTGGATCAGGCCAGGAAGTCGGGCATGCGCCGCGACAGGCTGTGGCATTGCTCGAGCCATGATGAGATAGCGCGCATCCTGCAGACGATCGTCAAAAAAGGGGACGCGGTGCTTTTGAAGGGTTCGCGGTCGATGAAGATGGAAGAAGTGCTGAATAGGATGAAAATGTAAATGCTACACTATATATTTTATCCCCTGCGGGACCTGTGGTTCGGGTTCAATGTATTTAAATATATAACATTCAGGGCGGTGATGGCGGCCCTTACCGCTTTCGTCATGTCTCTCATACTCGGCCCTATAATAATAAAGTGGTTTAAAGAACTTAACTTCGGCCAGAACATAAGGAAAGAGCACGTCGAATCCCTTTACGATCTCCATAAACATAAACAGGGCACGCCGACGATGGGCGGCGTCCTGATCATATTGGCTATCACCATATCGACATTATTATGGGCCGATGTGACCAATAAGTATATATTGGCTACACTGTTCTCGTTCCTGTGGCTCGGGGCGGTCGGGTATCTGGACGACTACATAAAAATAGTGAAGAAGAGGAACTTAGGCCTCACTGCCGGGAGGAAGTTCCTGTACCAGATGCTGCTCGGCATACTGATGTCGTTATTCATAATGTTGTTTACGCCCATACCTACCACGCTGTGTGTGCCGTTCCTGAAAAGCGTCGCTTTGAATCTCGGCGTCTTCTATGTATTTTTCGTGATACTGGTATTGACAAGCGCAAGCAACGCGGTGAACCTGACAGACGGCCTGGACGGGCTGGCCATAGGCTGCACGATAATAGCCGCGCTTACATATTCGGTGCTCAGTTACATCGCCGGCCATTTCAGCGTCAGCGAATATCTGCATGTATTCTATCTGCCGGGTTCGGGCGAATTGTCCGTTTTCTGCGCGGCGATGGTGGGCGCAGGCCTGGGATTCCTTTGGTTCAATTCCATACCCGCGAGCGTATTTATGGGGGACACGGGTTCTCTGGCGCTTGGCGGGGCAATAGGCGTCGTGTCGGTCTTCATAAAGAAGGAACTGCTCCTGTTCCTGGTAGGCGGTATATTTGTAATAGAAGCCGCGTCGGTAGTGTTGCAGGTGATATGGTTCAAGACCACAAAGAAGAGGCTCTTCCTCATGTCGCCGATCCATC
>JAQUSE010000319.1 GCA_028715235.1 Candidatus Omnitrophota bacterium
ATTCGTCGGTTTCTCAGGATCAAATCTTGCTTTGCAAGATTTGGCTCGTCTCTGTCCTCTGATCCTCACCTTTCGGTGGGCGGCTGTTAACCGCTACGCTGCTCTCCGGAGCCCGGACTTTCCTCCAAACCTGCTAAGCGGGTTTGATCCTTAGCTAGCCATGAAGCGCGACCAACGGAAGCGCTTCAGGCGAAGCGAAGGACCAACCTACGAAGTAAATTTGACGAACGCCCAGCCTGCCAAAATTTGCGTGCAAATTTTGGTCCTGAGAACGCGACTAATGGAAGCGTTCGAAGGACTACAACATTTACAACTTCATTTTTAAAACAAACTTGCCAGATTCATTGCCTTGTTCGCGAGCTTATCGGCTTCTTTATTTTTTGAACGCTCGATATATTTGATCTCGAACGATTTGAACTTCTTCAGGATATCGACAGCTTTTTCGAAAAGAGGTTTTATGTCCGCGTTCTTCACCCTGTACTCGCCGCTTAACTGTTTGGCCACAAGCTCGCTGTCCATATAGACCACGATCTCATCGGCATTGAGCATTATAGCCTCTTCGAGGCCGCAGATAAGCGCGCTGTATTCGGCGGTATTATTCGTCGCCTCGCCGATATATTTGCACATCTCCTTGATCTTTTTTTTCTTCTTATCGTCCATTATCACGACGCCGACGCCCGCAGGACCCGGATTCCCCCTGCTCCCTCCGTCTGTATATATAAAAACTTTCTTATTCTTCAATATACAGCATCCTCGCGCAATTATCGCACATGATGATACCCTGCTTCATCCTGATCTCGTTTATGACCTGCGGCGGCAATACCCTGAAGCATCCCTGGCATGCGTCGTTATGCACCGGGACTACAGCAAGGCCTCCCCTGTTCCTGACGATCTTCTCATATTTAGACAGGACGTTCTTCTCTATCTTTGACGCAAACTCGGCCCTCTTCTTTTTGACGTCTTCAAGCTCAAGTTTTACCTTGGCCTCTTCTTCCTTTAATTTCTTCTTATTCTCGTTGGACTCGGCCTCTTTCTGCTTGAGAAGTTCTTTTTCCTGGGCTATCTTCTTATTTTCTGCGTCGATCTGGTCGAGGATCTTGATTATGTCTTCCTCTATCATGGAATTATCCGCCCTGTTCCTGCCGATCTCGTCCTGGAGGGCTGAATATTCTTTGTTCGTCTTCACCTGGTATAATTGGCCCTGGTATTTCTTTATCGTCCCTTCCCTTGTCTCAAGATCCACTTCCTTCTCTTTCCTTTTGAGCTGCAGCGATTTTAAACCGTCTTCAAGTTTTTTCAGGCTTGCGGTACTTTCCTTGAACTCCTCATCTATCTTGTTAATATTTTCGGGGATCTGCTCAAGAATGTCCTCCAGCCTGAACATGTGGCTGTCAAGGCCTTGCAGCTCTACCAGTAACTTAATTTGTTCCTGCAGATTTTCCATAGTTTATTATAGTTTTCATAGAAATATGCGTTATCACTGATACGGTCACTTTAAAGGTAGTCCTTCGTCGGCCTACAGTCCAACTACAGCCTCCTCAGGATCAAATTTTACCTGAGTAAAACTGCAGTAAAATTTGGTGGGCAGCACAGGACTTGGCTACTTCGGCTCGCAGTGCTCGCCTGCGTAGCCAGCTTGCTCGCTGTCGGCCGGAGGCCTTTTCCTCCCCTTGGTCGGCGCTCGCAAGCTTCAAGTCCTTATGACACCCTGACTCAAACTGGTGGGCAGCACAGGACTTGAACCTGTGACCTTTGCGATGTGAGCGCAACGCTCTAACCAACTGAGCTAGCTGCCCAATTATTATTCCTTGCTGCCTCGCTTCAAATCCTATTCGTGCCCATTCCTCTTCTTTTTGGAAAAAGAACATTAAGGAAAAACCTTTTTTCTAAAAAGGTTTGTCCTTAAAACGATTTGGCCGCTAGGCCCGCCGGAGCTTTCACTCTGGCGGGGCAAAGGGCGAAAAGCACTTTCCACGCTTTTCGGCCCGAAGCCCAAATCGTTTAGTGGTGGGCCCGCAAGGATTTGGTCTTCCGCGCCTCTTCCTCTTCTTTTTTGGAAAAAGAACATTAAGGAAAAACCTTTTTTCTAAAAAGGTTTGTCCTTAAAACGATTTGGCCGCTAGGCCCGCCGGAGCTTTCACTCTGGCGGGGCAAAGGGCGAAAAGCCATTCCTTTCTTTTCGGCCCGAAGCCCAAATCGTTTAGTGGTGGGCCCGCAAGGATTTGAACCTTGGACCAAGAGATTATGAGTCTCCTGCTCTGCCAGGCTGAGCTACAGGCCCGTGAATTTTGCTTTAATCTACTTTGGTGCGAAATTCATCCCGAGATTCCGACAATCAGGAGGAATCGCGGGAACTACTTTCGTCTTATTTGCTGCAAAGAATTTGAATAGTAATTATACCTGATTTAAATAAGGCTGTAAAGATGATTTTAACAGGCTCTTCCCTTTCCTGATCTGTTAGGAATACAATACTAAGCCGGCATGTCATTGACTCTGCCCCAGTGATAGGCTATACTTTATAATGGAAGGGTAAAGTGGACAATTGCACAATGTGTATCTTTGACATGATCCAGTAGTTACGAAAAA
>JAQUSE010000320.1 GCA_028715235.1 Candidatus Omnitrophota bacterium
ACGTTCGATTCGCTCTTAAGGGCGAACAGTTTGGTGGCGAAAAGAGCATAGAAGTTGTGTAATGTGTGAAGTGTAATGTGTGATGCCGGTGTAATGCATATATGTGTAATGGAAAGTTTCCTTTTAATTTTTCACTTTACACATTACACATTTAACATTACACAAAAGAATTGAAAAGAGTTGCTATCCATGAGAAGACTGCTGATTACAGGCGGCGCGGGATTCATCGGCTCCAATTTCATCCGCTATATCCTCGATAAATACAAAGACTATCATATCATCAACCTCGATAAACTCACCTATTGCGGTAATCCGGCAAACCTTAAAGGCATAGCGAAACATAAAAATTACGAATTTGTAAAAGGCGATATAGCCAATCCCAAACTTATGGAGAGGTTGGTTAAGAATTGTGATGTTATCGTGAACTTCGCCGCAGAAACCCATGTCGACAGGTCGATAAACGACGCCGCCGCTTTTGTCGGGACCAATGTCTTCGGCGCGTATACGCTTCTTGAGGCGGCGAAGAAATTCAAGACGGAGTTACTCATTCAGATCTCGACTGATGAAGTGTACGGCAGTATAGCGAAAGGTTCGTTCAAAGAGGAAGACGCAATGAGGCCGAACAGCCCTTATTCCGCGACCAAGGCTTCCGGGGACCTCCTCGCAAGATCGTACTTTGCCACATTCGGCGTTCCGGTGATAGTGACGCGCAGTTCCAATAACTTCGGTCCTTTCCAGTATCCGGAAAAGGTAATCCCGCTCTTCATAACCAACGCGCTTGAGAATAAGAAGGTGCCCCTTTACGCGGACGGCATGAACGTCAGGGACTGGCTATTTGTAGAGGATAACTGTGAGGGCATCGATACCGTCATGCATAAGGGCCATCCCGGGCAGGCCTATAATATAGGCGCGGGAGCCGAGATCACCAACCTGGAGCTTGCTCATATTATCCTGGATATCCTGGGCAAGGACAGGAGTCTCATCAAATTTGTGAAGGACAGGCCCGGGCACGATAAGAGGTATTCTCTCGATATAACGAAGATGAAAGACCTCGGTTGGTATCCCAGGCATGATTTCAGGTCCGCTCTTGAATTGACCGTGGGATGGTATAAGAAGAATGTCAGCTGGTGGAAGCGATTGGTTAAATGCAGAAAAAACATCAAATACTGATAACCGGCTCAAGCGGGATGCTCGGGATCGATCTTTCACAGGAATTGGGCGGGGGCTGTGAGGTGGTGGGAGCGGATATAGTCCATAGTCCACAGTCCATAGTCCATAGTTTTAAGGAATGCGACATAACGGACGAAAAGGTTGTTCTCGATGTTGTTACGGAAGTAAGGCCTGATATTGTCATCCATACTGCCGCAATGACGGATGTAGACGAATGTGAAACCAATAAAGATAAAGCTTATAAAATAAATTCCGAGGGGACTTGGAATGTGGCGCTCGGATGTAAAAAGATTAACGCATCGCTCATTTACATAAGCACCGATTTTGTGTTTGATGGGAAGAAGAAGGAGCCTTACAAAGAGTCGGATAAAGTCAGCCCATTGAGTGTTTACGGTGATTCGAAGCTTAAAGGCGAAGAGGCCGTGAAAAAGGCTATAAAGAGGTATTTTATCGTCCGAACGAGCTGGCTTTACGGAGGGCATGGCAAGAATTTTGTGGATACCATTCTCTTGAAAGCGAAAGCCGGGCAAACGTTGAAAGTGGTCGATGACCAGTCCGGATCGCCTACATATACGAAAGACCTGGCTAAGGCGCTGCATGCGCTGTTGGACAAGATGTTCACTGGTAGCGGATTAGAAATTGCGGATTATGGAACATATCACGTGTCAAATTCCGGCAGCGTCTCCTGGTGCGATTACGCGAAAGAGATAATAAGGTCAGCCGGTTTGAAGATAAAAGTTGCGCCGATCTCATCTAAAGACCTGGATAGGCCGGCGAAAAGGCCGGCTATGTCTGTATTGGATAATTCAAAGTTCGCCGGATTTACCGGTTACAGTATGCGCGGATGGAAGGAAGCGTTAAGGGACTATATGACTGCAAATGTTACGTAAGGGTAGAGAAGGTTAATTAAGGTTACGTAAGGTTGATTTTTGTAACTTTACGTAACCTTCACTAACTTTCGTAACATTACGTAACCTAAATGGAGATAGAGTATGTTCAAGGGACTTGAGAAGAAGATTCTAAGCAAAAAGGCGAAGATAGGCATAATAGGGCTCGGTTATGTAGGACTGCCGCTTGCCGTCGTCTTCGCTAAAGGCGGATTTGAGACATACGGTATAGATATAGATAAGAAGAGGGTGGACAGGCTGAAGAGGGGCGAGTCGTACATATTGGACGTGCCGGCCTCAGATGTCGCAAAGGCCCAGAAGAGCGGCAAGCTGACCGCGACCGCGGACTTCAGTGTCATTAAAAAGCTGGACGCCGTTATAATATGCGTCCCTACTCCGCTCAATAAGACGAAAGAGCCGGACGTCTCATACATAGTGTCGGCCGTCGAGAACATAAAACGCCATATGAAACGCGGCCAGATAGTCGTGCTGGAATCTACGACATATCCGGGCACTACCGAGGAGGT
>JAQUSE010000041.1 GCA_028715235.1 Candidatus Omnitrophota bacterium
AAGCTCTTCTATCTCCCCCGATGGCGCGTAATCGACCGCCTTTTCTCTTATAGAGCCGAGCGCCTCAAGCCTAATCTTGATCCGGGCGGCCTCCTCGAACCTTTCGGCCCTTGAGGCTTCAGCCATCTTTTTCGATAACAGCGATAGAAGCTCCGGCCTCTTGCCCTCCAAGAACATCTTCAATTCCGACACGATCTCGCCATAACCGGAATCGTCTATCTTGCCTTCGCACGGCCCGAGACATTGTCCGATATGATAATAGAGGCATACACTTTTGGGAAGCTTGCCGCAGCTTCTTAAAGAAAATACCTGGCGCAGACCCAGTAAAGCCTGACGCAGCAGCGTAGCGTCGCTGTAAGGTCCGTAATATATGCTCCCGTCATCCTTCTTCTGCCTGGATATGAAAAGACGCGGATATTTTTCATTGATCGTCAACTTGAGCATGGGATAACTCTTATCGTCCCTGAGCGCCACGTTATATTTCGGGGCCAGCTGCTTTATGAGGCTGTTCTCATATATCAGAGCCTCTGCCTCTGTGGACGTAGGGATACAGGAGATATCCCTGACCTTATCTACCATGATCTCGATCCTCTCCTGCAGCCGCCGGCTCGGCCTGAAATAAGATGAGACCCTTTTACGCAGGCTTGACGATTTGCCCACATACAGGACTATGCCGGATCCGTCCTTCATTAAATATACGCCCGGGGTGTCCGGGAGGGTTTTTATCTTCTCTTTGATGTCCATGCGATAAAGTCTCTTGCCTCCTTGACGTTAAACAAAAAACAGGCCGCGAAAAAAACCATACCTCCTATCAACAAGGAGACGATAAGGCTGAAAATACCGAAATCGGCCGTCCTGACGACAAATATCTTTACTGCAACTCCCATAGCGACAGACGCATACAATACCCGGAGGAAAGAATCTACTATGCTCCTGGTCCCGAAATCGCCCAGTTTCTTCCTGAGGAGGATAAACAGGGCCACGAAATTGAATGTGGCCGATATCGACGTGGCAAGCGCCAGTCCGCCCAACTTCAGATGCCACATAAGAGCGAGGCTCAGGATGATGTTTATTATAACGGCCGCAAATGCCGTCTTCACCGGAGTCATGGTGTCGTGCATGGAATAAAAAGAGGTGACAAGGAGTTTTACTCCTCCGTAAGCCAGCAGCCCGAATGAATAATAGAAGAGCGCGCTTTGCGTAATGGCTGTAGAGTAAGAAGTAAATTCGCCTCTTTCAAAGAGTATCCTTATTATGGGCTCACCCAGGACCGCAAGGCCTATCCCGGAAGGCACCATTATCAGGAATACCATCCTGAGCGAAAAACACAAAGTATCTTTGAACCTCTCAATGTCATTTTTTGCGAATTCCTCGCTCATCTTCGGGAGAGCCGCCTGGGCGAGCGCGATGCCGAATATCCCGAGCGGGAATTGTATAAGCCTGTTGGCGTAATAAAGGGCCGCGACGCCGCCGGAGCCGACTATCCATGCCAACGAGGCTAATATTGTGTCGACAAATATATTTATCTGGTATACGGCTGTGCCGATCGTCCTCGGGACGAGCAATCTGCCTATCCTCGAAACAGCCGCGTGACGGAAACCCTCCTTAAAATCGATCTTTATCCCGTTCCTGTACAGGAACGGGATATTCAATCCAAGCTGGAAAACCCCGCCTATGAGCACGCCTATCACGAGCCCCATAACACCTATCCTGGGACAGAACCAGACAGCCGAACCTATGAGCGCGATATTTAAAAGCGCCGGACCGAACGCGGGACCGGCAAAGTGTTTCATGGCGTTCAATACACCCATCGAATACGCTGTTAGGCCTATAAGTATGAGATATGGGAATATCACCCTGTTCAGGGTCACGGTGAGATTGAATTTGTCCGGCTCTGCGGTAAACCCGGGCGCAATAAGCCGGACGATCACGGGCGAAAATAATATACCGAGGATCGTGAGGACGGAAAGGACTACGAACGAGATATTGAACAGTATTTTGGATACACGTAAGAACTCTTTTTCATCGTTAAGCGACCTGTATTCCGTAAGCACGGGCACTATAGCCGAATTAGTCGCTCCTTCTCCGACAAGGTCCCTGAGGCTGTTGGGTATCCTGAAAGCCACTACGAATGCTTGAGCGCCGAGGCTAGTCCCGAAGTAATTAGCTATTACTATATCCCTAACAAAGCCAAGGCCCCTGGATAAAGCAGTAGCTATACCTATTACGCCCGTTGATTTGATAAGAGTGGCTTTGCTCACCCTTCACCTTCTCCTAATGTCCTGCCCTTCTTTAGAAGGTGCAGGACTAATAGTTTTAGATTGACCTTTAAAGGATTAAATGATACAATTTGTTCCTTAGTAATAACAAAAAGGAGAACTAAATTGCCAAGAAAAAAAGCAGCCTACAAGGCTATCAGGAAATCGAAACTGCGCCGCTTCAAGAACATATCGACAGTCTCTGAATTAAGGAGCTTATCGAAAAATTTTGAGAAGTTCATCTCCCAAAAGAAGCTCGATGAGGCCAAGAAGATGATCGGTACGCTCGTCTCAAAAATAGACAAGGCCGCTTCAAAAGGAGTAATAACAAAAAATAACGCTTCCAGGAAAGTCGCCCGCCTTATGAAGAAGCTCTCGTCGCCGGAAAGGTCCCGCCCGGACTCAAACTAGGGGCGGGATAAACATAGTCTTATGATCGCGAACTCCAGTACGGTTTTTGGGTCAAATTTTGTCCTCTTTATATCCAGATCAGCCTCTACTAGAATGTCTATCTTTGAACGTATGCGGGAGATATCCAGCCGGTTCATATGTTCGAAAAAATCCGCCTGATAGCGTCTGCCAATTTTTAGAGTGCCGGCTATAGCGTATTCCGATTGCCCTGCCATCTGGAGCGCTTTTGCCCTGACCAGCCTCCTGAGGTACCAGCACAAAAGGCCTATTATTTCATAGTGCTTCTTACCCGTCAACGTCAGGTCCGATACTATCCTGAGCGCATCTTCAACCTTATTCCGTTCGATGGCGTCGGTCAGCTCGAAGGCCGATACTATAAGGCTTTTACCGACGACCTCCTCGACGTCTGAGGCCTTTATAACAGGCCTTTCGCCTGCAAAAGCTATCAGCTTTTCCAATTCCTGACTGATCGACAGCATGTCCGAGCCTTGCAATTCCCTCAGCATCTCGATGGCTTCAGGCTCTATCTCTTTTTTACCGCGCGATGACAGGAAACCCCTTATCCATGAAGCGGACTCAAATCCTGCAGGGTCCTTGAACCTGCGGATATCGACACGGCCTGAAAACCGCTCCAGATCTTTTGAGTTGGGATCGTTTTTGGATTCCAAAATAAGGCAGGCGGATCTTGACGGTCTTTTTATGTAATCGGTAAGGCGGGCCTTGAACTCATCTTCCAGTCTGTCGAAGCCCCTCACAAGGGCCACTCTTTTCGGCGCCCGGAACGGCAGTGTGCTCAGATAGTCGAATATTTCTTCCGCGCCGGTTTCATCTCCGTAAAACACTTTATAGTCGAGCTGCCGCGCGGACGTATCCAGGATAGAAGAGACCAGGGCCTCTATTGCCTTCTCTTTTGAATAAGTATCACTGCCCGCAAATAAAGATACCGGGTATCCTCGGTCTACCATGCCTCAACGGTTCTTTCCACTACCCTGCGCGCCAGGTCCGCGATCGCGTCTTTGATGGCGCTTGCTTCTGTTTTGGCGAGGCCCCCGGATGTAGTATAGGTGGTTTCTCCGGTAAAGCCCTTTTCGGTCCATACGGTCTTGCCGGCCTTAACATCTTCAAGGCTGATATCCACTATGATCTTTATCCTGTACTCCTCAACGTTATCGTTGGTATCATACCTCAACGCTTCCCGCCTGAAATCCGTCATATCCCCTATTAATATGAGATCGGAGCCTTTATCGGAATGGATAGCCAGGTTGCCGTCATCCAGGAACTTATCGATCACGGCTTTTGTCAGTTCGATCTCCATGCCCGGCCTGTAACCTCTATACATCCGCACGTTGTTCTGCTCAGCGGTCACGGGGATGCTGTTCTTGAAATTATCCACATGCAGCGTCTTATAATTGGACGGAAGGAGAGAGCGTGTAGTGTACCCGCATCCGCCTGCGCAAAAAATAAACGCCAGGCACAAAATGCCGGCGCACTTCGCGATTGATGTCTTCATTTCTTCACCTTCATATTTAAGCTTTCGATCTTGGCCCTTGCTTCCTCCACAAAATAGCTTTCAGGAAACCTGTCTACGATATCCTGGTAATATATTATAGCGCTCGGATAGCGTTTCAACCTTTCGTAAAAGCGGGCCGTCATCAGCGATTTTTCCGCGTTCTTGTCCTTCAGGCGCTGGATGGTCTTTTCGGCCTCTCTAGACAACTCCTCATCTCTGTTTTTGTTTGAAAACTCCTCGAAAGCTCTTATGGCCTTATCGGTGGGTTCTAAATCATATGCCGGCTTAAGTGACGCCATATAAGCGCAATGAGCCGTTTCGTATTGCGCGCGTTCCGCGAACTTTGAGTCCGGATAATCGTCTCCTATCCTCTGGAATGCCACTATGGCCTCGTCATAACGCTCGGAACGTTTAAGGGCCTCTCCCAGCCTGAATTGCGCCTCATCCGCCAGTCTTCCGTAAGGAGCGTCATCAACGACCTTTCTATATATCTCGACCGACCTGTCCAAAGAAGTCATTATATCCGTGCCCAGGACTTTCGGATTGTCTTTACTTTCGTATATATTCCCTATGTTGAATTCCCTGGCTATTATCTCCTCCAGATTTTCTATCTGCGGATAATTATCTATGGTTTTTTGATAATTCTGGAATGCGATATAATACTTGCCCATATTCTCGTAGCATAAACCCGCGTAATATTGCGCCTTTGATGCGTATTCGGAATATTCGTAGTTCTTCACCAGCTTTTCGAACTCCGAGGCCGCTTTCTTGTAATCTTTCGAATCATAAAAACTCATAGCCCAATCGAACTGTTCTTTCGGGCTATCCTTAACGGCATGCTTGGGATTTACGAACTTTTTAGTCTCGGGCGTCCACAACCAATAGGCTGAAGCGGTATTTGCGAAAATCGATACTGCCGCCGCCAATATGATTACGATATATAATTTTATTTTCATGGTATATCCGTTAATTAAATGACACGACTTTTAACGGTTGGATTATACCATGTAAGAGGACGGATAGTCAACGTAATCTGAGACAGATACAGGCAGCTTGGGAGGAAAGCTGTTTACGGTATTCGAAGGGGAGAGTCTATGTTCAGCGACTCATGGATAAAATTCAGGATCATCTTCTTGTCTTCTTTGGTCATTTCCAGAAATTGATTGCCTACTTCATACTGATCGCCTACGGGAAGTTTTCTTATCCAAGCCACTTTAGATATCGCCTTCACCGGTTTCGGCGCGGCGGGCAATTCCAACTCAACGACAAGACGGCACGCCAAAGAGATAAACTGCGACGTCTTAAAGCAGATACCCCCTTCGCTGATATTTCTCGTCAGCGATCCGGTGGAGGATTCTCCGCTTTTCCTGAGGTTTCTATATTGCACAGGTATAACAGATTCAACCCTCTTATACCTTCTCTCGTCTTCCACACTCTGCCTGATATTATCCACGTAGGATACACTTCTCCTTCGCGTTAAGGTAATATAAATTCTATAATTTACAATAAATTTACCATATAATACATCATTTGTCAAGATAAGGAATAAAAAAGTTAGTTTTTATTCAATTTAGCTACCCTTATTAAAAACCGCTTTGGATCTGCCAGAAGTGTCACTGCTCCAACATCTTTTGTATCATAAACCATTGTATTCAAATGTGTTGTGTATTTTGCGACGCTTTCCGAAGAGGATTTTTTATCATGCGCCGCTCCGGAACTCACCACACATATCTTCGGAGAAACATTCCGGAAAAAAGTTTCAACTACAGCATCGTCTCCCATCTTCCCGCCGTGATGCGGCACCTTCATTACATCAGACCTTAGAAATCCGCCGTAAGAATTCAACCTCTCTACCGATCTTCCGGTCACATCGGCGCAGAATAATACGCTCGAGGACTTAAATAAAAGTTTCATCACGATGGAATTTTCGTTGGAATCCGACAGGCCTTCTGTTTTTTCAGGGTTCAACACTAAAAAAGAGGCAGAACCCGAAAGATCTATCATGTCGCCTTCGCGAACGACCAGATGCGGTATGCCGCGGTCTTTGATGATCCTGGAATACTCACCGTGCAGCTTTCCGCCGGACGGCGAAGCGCCGTTATCGATAACGCATCCTACTTTAAAATTCTTCAATATATAGATTATGCCGCCGATATGGTCCTCGTGAAAATGCGTGACGATGACCGCGTCAATATTGGTTATACCTTTACTCCACAGGTACGGCGCGACGACAGCCTCTCCGACATCGAACCTGTTCTCTTCACCGCCGCTGCCGCCGTCTATCAGGATTTTGCCTTTCCCCGGCAGTTCTATTAAAGCGGAGTCCCCGTGGCCCACATCGAGAAAAGTCACTTTTGGGTATTCACGCCCGGCGATTAAAACTCCTTGCCAGATAAAGAAATTCGCCGCCGCCAATAAGACCATTAAGATGTATTTCCTGCGCGTCTTTCGCCTTCCGAGTGAAAACTCTTTGGGTATAAGGACCAGGGATATCAGCGCGTAATAGGAGATGATTAAACCGGCGGGAATATTGCCGAACCTGAAATAAGAAAACGGCAATCCGGCGATATAATGGTTGATTGAAAACAAGACCGCGTCGATCGTACTCAATACCTCCGCGAGAATAGCGGCCATGAATCCGGATATCCCTGCCGTCAACAGGAACAAGAACGACACGGCAATCAGCAGAAAAAGCGCCGGAATAGCGATGAGATTTGCCAATACGGATATAGGAGAAACTATGTTGAAATAAGATACGACCACAGGCCACGTTCCGAGCCAGGCGGCTATAGAAACTGATATTCCTTTTAAAATGTACAGCCTTGCTTTAGCAATGAAAGTGTCCGGCTTGATATCGCTCATTCCAAATGCTTTGTCTATTTTCGGGCCAAAAATGACTATGCTGCCCAAAGATACGAATGAGAGCTGAAAACTCGGGTCGAACAACTCTTTTGGGTTATACAAAAGTATCACAAGCGCCGCGACGGCCAGGGAATTCAGCACATCGGCGTCCCTGTTTACCAGGTATCCGGCCGCGAGGATAGAGAACATTATGACGGCTCTTACGACCGGCGGATTTGAGCCTGACGCAAAAGTATAGACGGTCAGGAATACGACCGTAAGTATAAGATTAAGTTTTTTAGGGACTCTTAAGGCGCCAAGCAATGCCAGTATCACGGCCCCTATCAGCGCTATATGAAGGCCGCTTATCGCCAGTATATGCACGGTTCCCGTCTTGACAAAGTCATCTTTCACGCCTTTTCCAAGGCCGGTTCTGTCGCCTATAAGGATGGCTTTTAAAAAACCGTTGTGAGGCCCGGTAATATATTCATCTAACTATGAATTGATCTTATTGTGCAGGGCATAGGCCGCCCTCTTGACGATACCGGCGCGGGCGCGGCCCGTCTTTTCACAGACGAAATCTTTATTCGTCTTGAGCGAAGAATATATCCCTCTTAAGGCCATATATTCGGAGTAATCGAACAACCCGGGATTTTTCAGCGAGGTTATCTTTGATATCAGCCCTTCAAGCACCACCTCATCGCCATAACGGAATGACCCGGCGTTTTTGGAGTAGCATATGACCCTAAGGATACCTCTTGCTTTATTCCATCCCGAAGCGTCCTTCAGTGACATCACATCGAGATCGAAGGTCGTTTTATCCGTCCCATAAAATGACTCGCCGGCGACAGGATCTCCGGCGACGGTGCCTCTGACGAATATCCTATTAGGGCCGCCTGAAACGAGTGTGGATATGTGGTCGGAAGGCAGGATAATTGAATTCTGGTAAAAGGCCATCCCCAGAAACAGCATCGCCAGGTAAATACCAAGGTGTGAGGCAGACTTTATTCTGGAAAATATTAACGTCGGAAGAACGGAACATAATACAACGGGCAGGGTCAGGATAAACGGAAGGTTGAACGACCTTGCGGCAATAATACCGACGGAGAAAAATATCGCCAGATACAGCGCGGGTCTCTTAGCCCCGCCCTTTCTTGCCAAATCTTTATCTGGATTAGAAAGGGCGGGGTTCATTCTACTGTTATATTGTCTTTAATCTTTTCAAAAAAAGCGGGCCCTATTCCTTTCACTTTCTTGATATCTTCGACGTAGGTAAACGAGCCCTCAGACGAGCGGTATTCTATTATACGGTCCGCCATGACGGGCCCCACGCCTTTCAGCTTCATAAGCTCTTCCCGGCCGGCGGAGTTTATGTCGACCTTTACTCTGCGAAAGGAGGTCTCTTCAGCGTCAGAACCCCGGTCTCTGACCCCTGTATCAAAACTGCGCATCTTTACCGCAATGGGCCGCCCTGACCTTTTATGGGCGCTTACGGCAAGGCCGAGCAAGAGCGACAGTATAAGAAAGATGATTATGTAACGTTCGATTTTTTCCAGATTGAACATCAGACTACTATGTTGACCACTTTTTTGGGAACTATGATGAACTCTCTTATGGCTTTTCCCCGTATCCAAATTTCTAATTTAGGATCGTCCAGGACTGTCTTTTTAAGATCCTCTTCTTTTATGTCAAATGGGACTTCCACCCTGGACCTGACCCTGCCGTTCACCTGCACGGCTATCGTCAGTACCGCGTCTACGACCGCGGCCTTATCGTATTCGGGCCAATCGCATTTGAATATACTGTTCGTCTTTCCAAGAGAGTGCCACATCTCTTCGGCTATATGCGGCACGAACGGCGAGAGGAGCATTACGATGACCTCAACGGCTTCAGCGAGCACCTTCGGGCGGTCCTTATCCGTTGCGGGAGCCTCCGCTATCACGTCATACGCCTGGTTTACCAGCTCCATTATTGAACTTATAGCTGTATTAAAATGAAAACCGCCGTCCAGGTCTTCGGTTACCTTTTTTATAGTCTGATGGGCTTTCTTCTTTAATGCCGCTTCCTCTTTCGTCAATTCTTTACTGTCAACTATCGACTTCGAACTATGAACTTTTTCTACAAGCCTCCAAACTCTTCCCAGGAACCGGTATGCCCCTTCCACACCTCTGTCGGACCATTCGGCGTCTTTTTCGGGCGGACCTATGAAA
>JAQUSE010000321.1 GCA_028715235.1 Candidatus Omnitrophota bacterium
GATAGCTCTTAAGGCTGAGAAGTTCGTACTCCTGACAAATGTCAACGGCATCATGAAGGACAAAAAAGACCCGAAAAGCCTGTATCGCACCCTGACAGCGCGGGAAATAAAGAAACTTATTAATAAGAAGATCATAGATTCCGGCATGATCCCTAAAGCGCAGGCATGCGTAAACGCCATAAACGGCGGCGTAAAGAAGTCGCACATCCTTAATGCGTCCGTTCCTCACGCGCTGCTGCTGGAGATATTTACCGATAGAGGTATCGGGACGGAGATTGTAAAATAGTTATAAGTTGTAAGTCATAAGTTTTAAGCAAGATACAATTTAAGGCCTTTACTTACAACTTACTGCTTAAAACTTACAACTAAAAAGGGGATTTTTTCATGCAGAAAAAAAAGACAGAATCCGTTATGCGGATGTACGATAAGTACGTTATGTGCACGTATAAGAGAGTGCCTTTATGCCTGGAGCAGGCTAAAGGAGTGAAAGTTTGGGACATAGACGGCAAATTTTATCTCGATTTCTTCCCCGGCTGGGCTGTTTCCGGCATAGGCCATTGCCACCCGACGGTAGTAGCGGCCATAAATAAGCAGGCAAAGAGACTTCTGCATGTATCGAATAATTATTACAGCGAACTGCAGGCTAAACTCGCAAAGGCTATAATAAAGAATTCTTTCTCCGGCAAGGTCTTCTTCGCGAATTCGGGCGCTGAAGCGAATGAGGCTGCGGTAAAGCTGGCCCGTAAGTACGGCCATGATAAAGGCCGGTACGAGGTAATAACATGTCTTAAGTCTTTTCACGGTAGGACGCTTGCTATGATAACGGCGACCGGCCAGGACAAGGTAAAGCACGGGTTTGAACCGCTTCCGGAAGGGTTTAGTTATGTGCCTTTTAACGACCTGGAGGCTGTTAAAAAAGCGATAACCGATAAGACTATAGCCATAATGCTGGAGCCGATACAGTGTGAGGGCGGCATCAATATTCCAAGCAGGGAATACATGAAGGGCTTGAGGGCCTTATGTGATGAGAAAGATATTCTGCTGATATTTGATGAGGTTCAGACAGGGATGGGTAGGTCCGGCAATATGTTCGCTTTTAAGAATTTCGGCGTAACGCCTGATGTGATGACGCTTGCGAAGGCGCTGGGCGGAGGATTGCCGATAGGCGCATGTGTAGCGCGCGGAAAATTCCAGGATGTCCTGACGCCGGGTACGCATGCTTCAACATTCGGCGGCTCTCCGATAGTCTGCGCGGCAGGCCTTGCGGTATTCGAAGCGATAAAGAAAGAGAATATGCTGGAGAATGCCAGACGCATGGGGGCGTATTTAAAGAAGAGGCTGGAAGAGCTTGGGAAGAAATACCGTTTTATAAAAGAGGTTAGGGCCGTTAGCCTGATAATAGGCGTTGAGCTGTCGATAAAAGGGGACGATATATATAAGGAGTGCCTTAAGGAAGGCCTGCTAATAAATTGCACTCAGGATACGGTCTTGAGGATAATGCCGCCTATTAATGTTGCAAAGGCCGAGATCGATAAGGCGATCTCGATACTGGATAAGGTGTTCTCTAAAATCTGAATCTGACGAGAGGTGATCGGCGATGAAGAAAGACCTTATATCAATAGAGGATCTCGAAACAGGGGATATGTTGGAGATACTGGATCTTACAAAGATAGTGAAAAGCGAAAGGTCCAAGTACGCGGATTCGATGAGAGGCAAGTCTATCGGGCTGACGTTCCAGAAGCCGTCGAACAGGACGAGGGTCTCGTTCGAGATAGGCATGGTCCAGCTTGGCGGATACGCCATATATCTGGGGCCCGGCGAGATCAGCATGGGCGCCAGGGAATCCGTTAAAGATGTAGCATGCGTATTGTCGAGATACCTCGATGGTATTGTGGCAAGGACCTTTAAGCATGAAGACGTAAAAGAGCTGGCGAAATACGCCGATATTCCGGTGATAAACGGATTGAGCGACAGGGCGCACCCCTGCCAGGCATTGAGCGACATATTTACCATAAAAGAGAAGCTGGGCGCCTTTAAAGGCGCAGTGCTTTCATACATCGGCGATGGGAATAACGTCCTGAATTCACTGATGGTAGCGTCGGCTAAAGCAGGATTGGACATGAGAGTCGCCACGCCGAAAGGGTACGAGCCTACGAAGGAGATCGTTGTAATCGCGAAGAAGTTCGCGAAGGTCTCCGGTTCGTCGATAGAGTTTTTCAATGACCCGAAAGCGGCAGCCAAAGGCGCGGACGTACTTTATACGGACGTCTGGGTCAGCATGGGTCAGGAGGCTGAGACTAAAAAGAAGATGAAAGCGTTCGAGGGATTCCAGGTTAATGACGGTATGCTTAAGACCGCGAACAAGGGCTGCTTTATAATGCATTGCCTGCCGGCTCATAGAGGAGTGGAGATAACGGATTCTGTAATAGATTCGAAAAATTCCGTCGTGTATGACCAGGCCGAGAACAGGATGCATGCGGAAAAGGCGATCTTGTTGAAACTATTGAAATAAATAAGAGGAGCTGAAGATGAGTAAAAAAGTCGTTCTCGCTTATTCCGGCGGATTGGACACATCCGTT
>JAQUSE010000322.1 GCA_028715235.1 Candidatus Omnitrophota bacterium
CAATATAGAAAAGTTTTTCGGAAGACGGGTATCGCAGGTCTTCGCCGGCGGCCTGGGCGGGCTTATCGCTTTTACGTCGAGTATTACGCCCGCGGCCATGTATCCTGCTATGGCGCATAGCGAGCACAGGGACGTTGTGCGGGATGTCATCAAGCATGGCAGGTTCGACAAGGCTTTATTGGAGGCGCTAAAATCGGCAAGCCAGTATTATTCTCCCGGAGAAATGGCGGGATTGAGAAGGCTCGGCGATAATATAAAATCCGTTCTGAGCGATATCATGAGCGGGAAGAGGGCTGTATCGGAACCGGCCGAGGTTGAGGAGTCGCGGGAGGGCGCCGCGCGCGCGCCTACGGCGGCAAAACCAACCGAAGCAAAACCAGCTGAGACTAAGCCCGCAGTTAAGGCGCCTACGGCGTCCGAAAAAATTTCCGCGGTAACTACCTCAATAAAGACAGAGGTCTTATCCGTATTACCTTCGAAATCCGAACTGAAAGACATGGGAAGCTCCGTCATGAAGGTTGTGACCCGGCTCGCTCCGGCCCCGGTCCCAGTGAAACCGGCCGAGACCAAGCCGGCTAAACCGGCCGAGAAGGCAAAGCCGGCCGCCGCCCAGCAGGCCGAAGAAGCAAAACGCCCCGCCGCCCCGGCGCAAACCGTAAAAGAGCGCGAAGCCGCATATGACAGAGAATACGATGCTTTCAGTAAGGCGGCCGAGGCGAAGAACTACGATGAAGCGTTTAAACGATTACAGAATTCCATCGATATAACAGAAGGGCTCGTCCGGGACGGCCATAAGGAATACGCCGAACCGCTTAAGCAGTTAAAAGAAGACATCCATAAGTGGCTCCTCAATGCCTACAGGACCGATCGTCCGAAGGAATATGCGTTTCTTGAACAAAATTACAAGGAAATGATCGCATATTGCAATAAGAACAGCGCCGATTATGAGAAAGCCGAAAAGGCGGGCGACCTGAAAAAGGCGCAGGACAGCGCTTTTTCATACATAGCTAATTTAGAATATCTTATCCGTCGTAAAGACGGATTAAAAATGAACCCCGGTTTAAAGGACATGCTTAAAAGCTGGGAAGACCTGCATGAGAGTATTGCGGAGATGAGGGCTCGCCCGTCCGTCGTGCAGCAGACGGAAGCACAACAGCCGGCCGTGAAACTGGTCGCCCAACAGTCTGTTGTGTCGTCAGCGCGTACGGCTTTTGAGCAATTACCGCCTGATGCCGCAAGCTTATCGGCCGAAGAGGTCCGCGCCGAACAGACTACGCACGATAGCATCGTTATGATGGAAAAAGCTATTAAGGGCGCTGTGACCGCGTTCTGTAATGCGAATAAGATCAAGGTAACCGCGAGAGAAACCACCCTTCTTACAGAGTTTTTTGCCACATATGCCGTTACTCACCGGCTTAAAAGCGCTGATATGGAAATATACCTTAACCTGATGATCCGTCAGTATAACTATGTCGAGGAACTGGCTGAGGCTGTTACGACCGACCACGGCAAGAGTATTGATGAATTAAAATTGGGCAACCCGTGGCTTACCCATATGATGGTGCTGCCGCTCAACGAAATGGAGAAGATAGAAAAGATTCTGCTCGGTTTCAAACGGAAGATGAAGGACGGCCGGGTCCAGTCGATGAGCCTTTCCGACCTCGGTTTCCATAGTTACTTCGCCAGGCGCACGATGAGGCTTATGGAAGAAGTCAGGCTCGGTTTACGTGACCAGGACATCATGCAATTCATGAAACGGGAATTTAAACAGTTGAGTGTGTCATCCGCCATACTGGCGGGCTACTTCGGCAGGCCGATGAACTTCAACGATCCTTTTGATTTAGGCTGGGTGATGAACGGATATATTGTCGTCTCGCAGCGCGATATTAAGGATCCGGCCGCGGTGTCCGTGAGCAATTTTATGGACGAGGCCAGAAGCGTCCGATCGGATGATTTCGGTAATTCGATAGGCGTCGAAGAAGGGTACAGGATAAACGAGCCTGCGTTGCTTGAAAAAGGTATATATTACGGAAGGCAGCAGGATTACAAACACCTTATAGAGCCGTATAAGTTACAAAAATTTATGGAGAGGCTGGCCCTTCTTGGCAAAGACGACAAGGCCCTGGCGGAATGGCAAAAAAAGACGCAGGAAAGACAGGGTTTTCCCCCGGCTCTCAACTTTGTCGTGGGATATATGTGCGAGAGATTATACGGAAGGCCCGTGGAACTGCCGAGCAACCGGCACGATATGGCTCTTGTTAACAACTGGCAGATATATATGTATATAAAGTGCAGGATAAAGGATGGTTATATAACTTCCATGGGCCTGGAAGATTTCAAGAAGGTATTCGATGTTATGGGCCGGATAAAGGCCATGATAAACGCGCGGTTCGGGCCCGTGACCGATGATGATGTAAAGGCATCGGCCCTGTTCGGATCCGTGTCGTTTTTGGAAAGCACGCTTGCCGGGTCGATCGCCGCTAAAAAAGATAGCTCAATTCAGGATATGTGGCGAAGGGAACTTGCCCAGACGCGCCGGGAGATAAGGGAGATGGTAGAGATAGGCCG
>JAQUSE010000323.1 GCA_028715235.1 Candidatus Omnitrophota bacterium
ATCGTAAGATCGGGGGCGTTGAAGTTCGAGGCGTTCATCGAGATATCCAATATCTTCGATACAGCCTACTCCGAACAATCAAACATACCGATGCCGGGCAGATGGATAAAATCGGGCGCGCGCCTGGAATTCTAGGGCCGATTGGGATTGACACGATGGTTACTTTATAGTAATCTTATAATAAAATTATAACACTAAACACTAAAGGAGATGTCAATATGAACGGATCATACACGCTAAGCAATAATAAGGAATTGGTCAGCGATAAGAAGGTTATCGCGGTTATAGGCATCTTGTTCTTTATCATGGCTACGGCGCTGGGAGCCTACGTCAGGATACCCGTGCACGGCAGTCCTGTCCCGATAACGCTCCAGACGTTCTTCGTAATAATTTCGGCCGCGGTGCTGGGGAAGAGACTGGGCCTTTTCAGCCAGCTCGGCTACCTCGCGCTTGGGATGGCGGGATTGCCTTTATTCCAGGGCGTCGCATGCGGTTTTTCCTACCTCTTCACCGTGACTGGGGGGTACCTGATAGGTTTTGTCCTTGCGGCTTATTTCATAAGCCGGTCGCTCGCGGTCGACGATCCGGGGATCTTCAGGGTCGCCGTAACTTTCGCCGTCGGAAGCCTTATAATATTGGCCTCCGGAGCCGTGTGGCTTGCCTGCTTATTCAAGATAGGCGCGATGAAAGCCATTTCTATGGGGATCCTGCCGTTCATACCGGGAGACATCGTCAAAATATTCTTTGCCGTTATCATATATTCAAAGATATCGAAACGCGCAAAGGCCATATTCGGTTCATAATGTTCGATAATATCTCAAAAAAGACGGTCGTGGCCGTTCTCATCCTGGCGGCGCTTTCCTTTTACCTGTTCTTTTTCCGTCTCGGCGCGTTCGCCCTGACAGATCCGGACGAGTCGTTTTACGCCCAGACGGCAAAAGAGATGGTAAACAGAGGCGAGTGGAATACCCCGTATCTTTTCGGTAAACCGCAATTTGAAAAGCCGATACTGTTCTACTGGCTTGTCGTGGCGTCGTTCAAGGCCTTCGGCGTAAATGAGTTCGCCTCGCGCCTGCCTTCGGCAACGTTCGCCCTCTTCGGTATAATAGCTATGTATTTCTTGGGGTCGCTCCTGTTCAATAAAAGGGTCGGCATGATATCGGCCGTCATTCTCGCGGCGAGCGTGGAATATGTGGTGCTTTCAAGGGCGTGTGTAACAGACATGGTGCTGACCGTTTTCATGCTTTTGGGCGTGTTATTCTTTTTTTACGGGCAGATCAGGAACAAGGCTTATTATTATATTTTATCGGGCGGTTTCTTCGCTCTCGCAGTGCTGACCAAAGGGCCGGTGGCGATAATACTTCCGGCTGTAGCTATAGGCCTCTATCTTTTGATTGCAAGAGACTTCAGGATATTCAACAGCATGTCACTTGTCTGGGTGGCGCTCGCTTTTATCGTCGTAGCGGCGCCATGGTATATCCTGATGTATAAGATGCACGGCAGCAGCTTCATAGACGCGTTCTTCGGTTTTCATAATGTCACCAGGTTCCTTGAGGCGGAGCATAAGATAGGCTCCCAGTGGTATTACAATATACCGATCGTCTTCGGCGGGTTCTTCCCCTGGAGCGCATTTTTACCGTTCGCTCTATGGCACGCGTTCAAAAAGTCTTTTCGCAAGAGTTCGCCGGAAAGCGCTCACCTGGTATTTGCCGCGATGTGGTTCTTTGTTATATTTATCTTCTTTTCAATATCGAGCACGAAACTTCCGACGTATATATTTCCGTCGTTTATAGGCCTGGCGCTCATAGTGGCCGTATTATGGGATGATTTTCTGCGGAATACGGTCCAGGAGAGCGTCATCCTAGGCATGAAGGTCTCCCAGTATTTGTTGCTGGCTGTCGTCGTATTGGGTTCTATAGGCGCCCTTATCTATATAAAATTTGATTATCCTTCGATCCTGGGCGGCATTGCGATAGGATGCGCGCTCCTTATCGCCGGCATGGTATTGTCGACGGCCGCTTATGCAAAAAAACGATTTATCAGGGCGTTTACCCTGATAGTACTTTCCGTCCTGGCGTTCGCGTATCCCATGAGCGCCTTTGTCCTGCCGGAGATAGAGCGTTTCGAGACGAGCAAAGTGATATCGGAAGTTCTGTCGACCATGATGAAGAAGGGGGACCCTCTCGGGTGCGAGAGCAACTATCAGGAGGGGCTTGCATTTTATACCGATGTCTTCCCGGTCAATATCGATAAACATCATGACCTGGTCAATTTTATGGGCTCGAAAGAGCGTATATGGTGCGTTTTGAAAGAAAAGAATTACAACCAGCTTTACGACCTTGATACCAGGCCTTTTTATACGAAGCCGTCCTTTATGGTATACAAGCTCGGGAAGAAAGCCGTGGTCACCAATATGATGCCCGAAGACGGGAAATATATTCTCATGCGCGAGAGGACCAAATGACGCGTTATAACATATCCTTCGTCCTGCCGATGTTCAACGAATCCGACAACATAGCGGATACGCTAAGCAGGGTCTCAAGCCTGGCCGGAGAGCTATGCGAAG
>JAQUSE010000324.1 GCA_028715235.1 Candidatus Omnitrophota bacterium
CGCTATAGGGGACCGCATCGAGGTCCAGGTCCTGGATGTCGACAAGAATAATAAGAAGATATCCCTGGGCCTGAAGCAGCTTGAGTCGAACCCGTGGCTTGAAGTGGAGACGAAATACCCGGTCGGAACCAGGGTTAAAGGGAAGATCAGGAACCTAACCGACTATGGCGCTTTCGTTGAATTGGAAGACGGTATTGACGGCCTTATCCACGTTTCCGATATCTCGTGGACAAAGAGGATAGGGCATCCGAAGGACGTCTTCAAGAAGAGCGAAAAGGTCGAGGCGGTAGTCCTTGCTGTCGACGCCGCGAACAGGAGGATATCTCTCGGCGTTAAGCAGCTGAGTCCCGACCCGTGGGATGACATAGCGGCCAAATATATCCAGGATACGGTAATGTCCGGTAAGGTCACCAAAGTCGCCAATTTCGGGTTGTTCGTAGAGATAGATAGAGACCTGGAAGGATTGGCGCATATTTCCGAGATACCGCTGTCCGAAGGCGAAAAACTGGAAGAGAAGTTCAAGGTCGGTGATGAGTTTAAGGTCAAGGTCTTGAAGGTCGATTCCATCCAGCATAAGATAGCGCTCAGTTTGAAGGGAGTTTAACCGGTAATGCGAAGATCGCCCGAATTGGAGAGGTCTGCGGTTGTCGGCGTTTCCCAGCTTATGGCCGTTGCGGCGAGGACCGCGCCGAAGACGCGCGGCATCGATAATATAGAGATAATAGTTATCGATGACGCGGCTTCTGTGGAGAAGTTGACGAAGAAGATGAAGGAACTCGCTAAGTCGAATTCCAGGCCGAGCATGGAACGCGACGCCAATGCGATAGCCGGTTCTCCGGCTGTCGTGATCATCGGCGTGAAGTCAAATCCGGCAGGATTGAATTGCGGGTTCTGCGGATATACGACCTGCGACGAATTGAAGAAAGGGCCGGGCGTATGCTCGTATAATTCCATAGACCTCGGCATCTCTATCTCATCGGCCGTTTCGGTAGCCGGAAAGCTGCATGTCGATAACAGGGTAATGTATTCCATCGGCAAAGCGGCGCTGGCCCTGGAACTTTTATCGAAAGATGTGAAGCAGGCCCTGGGGTTACCGCTTAGCGTTACAGGAAAGAATCCATTCTTCGACCGTAAGTAGGTTTTGACCATATGGAAAAGAATATAGATAAACAGTTGGAACTCATTAAGCGCGGGACTGTCGATATAATTCAGCTCGAAGAGCTGAAGAAGAAGCTCGAGCGCGCCATAAAGACGAATAAATCTCTTGTTATAAAGGCGGGTTTTGACCCCACCGCCCCGGATATCCATCTGGGGCATACCGTTCTCTTGAGGAAGATGCGCCATTTCCAGGACCTCGGCCATAAAGTCGTATTCCTTATAGGCGACCATACCGCGCTTATAGGCGACCCCTCCGGTGTTTCCAAGACCAGGCCGCAATTGACAAAAAAAGAGGTCGAGGAGAACGCGAAGACATACGAACGCCAGATATCCAAGATCCTCGACGTCAAAAAGATAGAGATCCGTTTTAACAGTGAATGGTTAGGAAAGATGGATATCGTGAAGATAGGCGAGCTCATGGCGCGTTATTCCGTCCAGAGGATGCTCGAGCGCGACGATTTTTCGAACCGGTATAAACAGCAGAAGAATATCACTATGCTCGAATTCCTGTACCCGCTGCTTCAGGGGTATGATTCCGTGGCTCTGAAGGCTGATGTTGAGCTTGGCGGCAGAGACCAGAGGTTCAATCTTCTTGTGGGCCGTGATGTCCAGGGATCATACGGCCTGGAGGCGCAGGTAGTCCTGACGATGCCGCTTCTCGAGGGCCTGGACGGCGTCAATAAGATGTCGAAATCGCTCGGTAACTACGTGGGTATCAACGAGAGCGCCAAGGATATGTTCGGCAAGCTCATGTCCGTTTCCGATGAGCTCATGTATAAGTATTATGAATTATTGACCGACGAGGACGTCGCTAAAGTGAAGGCGGATGTTACGGCGGGCTCACTCCACCCTAAGGCCGCGAAAGTCAATCTGGCGAAGATAATAGTATCCCAATACCACGGTGAAGAAGAGGCCCTGAAACAGGCTGAGGAATTTGACAGAGCGTTCAAAGATAAGGGCTTTCCGCAGGATGCTCAAGAAAAGATTATATCTCATGAAGAATTTTTAAATTTTTATAAAAATATAACAGATAAAAAAGATTTCGAAGTAAATGAGATAGAAGTTCCGCTTGTCTGGGCTTTATGTGCCTCCGGCCTTGCGAAAAGTAATGGCGATGCAAAGAGGAAAATATTGGAAGGCGCTGTTGAGGTAGATGGCATCAGGCAAGATAATTTTGATGGTAGTCTCAAGTGTGGCAAAACATATAAGGTAAGATTAGGAAAAAACTTTAGAAAAATAACGTTAAATTAAAGAATGTCCATAAATATCTTTGAAAAAATAAAAGTAACTTTTTTATTAAAAAAACGCTTGACATAAATTCGAAATATGCTATATTGATACCACGCCATTAAGCGTTAACATATGGCAAAAAGGGGAGAAGGTATTGATCAC
>JAQUSE010000325.1 GCA_028715235.1 Candidatus Omnitrophota bacterium
GGGCTTTATTCATACCTTTCCCTTATTGTTTCAGGTGTTTCTACGGACAGAAAAGAGAGACGTGCAAGATGTACTGCCTTAAACAGTTCGAGAAATTGTTCGAATCAGAATATTACGGGGTAGTCGATAAGAAGACGCGCGTATGCGAATTTGCCGCGTTCTACGTTGAAGCGGTCCAGGGTACCGGCGGTTATACAATACCTCCGGCCGAATATTTTCCGGGGTTAAAGAAGGTGCTCGATGATTACGAGATCCTGATGGTCGACGATGAGATACAGATGGGCTTCTTCAGGACCGGGAAGTTTTGGGCAATGGAGAATTTCGACGTCACTCCGGATATAGTGGTATTCGGCAAGGCTCTTACCAACGGCATGAACCCGATATCCGGCATATGGGCCAAAGAGAAACTGATATCTCCTAAGGCTTTTCCTCCGGGGTCTACCCATTCTACGTTCTCCTCAAATCCGCAGGGCACTGCTTTAGGCTTAGAGGTGATGAGACTGCTGTCGGAGTCGGATTTTGCCGCAGAAGTGCCGAAGAAAGGCAAATATTTCGTGTCGCGCCTGAAGAGCCTGCAGAAGAAGTATCCGCAAGTTATTGGTGATGTAGACGGCCTAGGCCTGGCGCTCAGGATAGAGATGTGCCAGAAGGACGGATATACGCCTAATAAGGAATTAACGGACGCGATAGAGCAGATAGGCCTGGGCGGGAGGCTGACCGCCGGCGGCAAGAGGCGCGGGCTCATATTAGACGTGGGCGGTTATTATAAAAACGTCTTTACGCTGGCGCCTTCGTTATATATTACGCAAAAAGAGATCGACCTTGGAGTGGACCTGTTCGAGGAAGCGCTGCAAAAAGCCTTGAAGAAGGTTTAAGGCAATATATGCTCTCGACTATAGCGGATAAGATCGTTTCGATCACACCCCCTAAAGTCCTGGGTAATTTTATAAAAGTAGCGCCGCGCCGTCTCGTTCACTGGAAGCGGGACGCGTCATTCAAGCATATCGTAAGGTACGCCTACAGGAATTCAAAATTTTACAGAGAAAAGTTCGATTCCCTCAAGATTAACCCCCGCAAAATAAATAAGCCATCGGACCTGGGAGATTTCTACACAACTCCAATAGATATAATGGAAAGGGCCGAGGATTTTATATGCGGCAAGCCGGAGGCCGTCTTCGAATCGTCCGGCACGACAGGCAGGAATAAGCGTATATATCTGACGCAGGCGGAGCTCGACCATATTGGCAGGTTCAACGCGGCCGGGTTCTTTTTATGGGGGCTGAAGCCGACAGACCGCCTCGTCAACGCGTTTGACTTTTGCATATGGATACCGGGCATGGTGACGCAGAAGGGGATCGAGAAGTCGCGCATCTTCGCGCTTGCGGCAGGCAAGGTCGACCCCATGGAGGTTTACAAGAGGATCCCCATCTACAATATAAATGTCGTCCTGGGTGAGCCTACGTGGCTTATCAAACTGACCGAGATAGCGGAGAAGGAAGGCGCTTACCCCCTGAAGCTCATTATAGGAGGCGCCGAAGAGATGCCTGACGCGGCAAGGCCCTGGATGGAGAAAGTATGGAAGGGAGCGAAGGTGAAGATGGTATACGCGTCCGTCGAATCCGGCGGGATAATAGGCGGAGAGGTGACGCCTGAGTGCGGCGGGTACCACATCGACGAGGATGATTTCATGGTTGAGATAGCCGAACCGGATAAAGACGGATACGGCGAGGTCACGTTTACGACTTTGGGGCGCGCTACGATGCCGCTTATCAGGTACAGGAACGGGGATATAAGCAGGATAATGGAAGAACCCTGTGCCTGCGGTATGCCGTACAGGAGGCTTGAGAAGATGCGCGGCAGGTCGGATGAGTTGATAGTGGCCTCCGGCGGCAATCTCTACCCGCTGATGTTTGAAGAGATACTAAAAGACATAGATGGCCTGACGAGCGACTGGCAGATAGTATTCAAGCTGCGCGGAATAAAAGAGATAATGGAATTTAATATCGAATTGAGGGATGGCTTTTTCAGGGAGGCGACGGAAGCCAGGATATTGGAAAATATAAAGAACCGTTACCCGGACTTATGGAAAAATTATTCTATAGCCATATTCGAAATAGCGTTTGCCTGCCACCCGCCGTCGACTCTAAGGGCCGGCAAGCATAAACTCCTTCGCATAATCGATGATCGTTATGCAAGGTGAAGGTCTGGAAAGCCCTCAGCTTATAGCGACCAGCAATATCCCGCCCATGACGAGTATGGTGCCTGTAAGCTTGAGGCGGTTCACTTTCTCCCCCAGGAAGATATGGGCGGCTACCAGGGTGAGCACATACTGCATGCTGTCAATAGGGAAGGCAAGGCTGAGGTCGGCCTGCGCCAGGACCAGGAACCATACGAGGAAGCCGACCGTTATAAAAGAAAAACCGATCCATGTAGCGGGCGCGGCCAGCACACTCTTGAGAAATTTTAAATAGGATTTAATATCGCGCAGATTAGGCGTCTCTATGGAAGTTACGCTCTTCTTGTAGAATATCTGCCCTGCGACTCCC
>JAQUSE010000326.1 GCA_028715235.1 Candidatus Omnitrophota bacterium
GACCTTCTTTATTTCAAGAGTAAATTGCGTCGCGAGTATGAAGAACCTGGCCAGATCCGACCTGGGCATATTCTCGACCGTCAATATGGCCACCGGATTCTTCCCGAACAACAGCGGAAAGGCCGTAAAGCTCTCTATCTCCGGGTCTTTTATTCCTATCGCTGCGAAGACCTCTTCATCGTCCGGCCTCGACAGGAATATCTCTACCGGCTTATCTACAAAGAATTCTATGATCTTCTGGTAATCAAACCCCTCGCCGGAATCGTTCTCCCGGCCGTCGCGGCGCGCGCTGAATCTCTTATACAGGCGCGCGGCCGGAGCGTCCCGGTCAAGTATAAGGAGCACGCACCGCCTGAACTGGAAGTTCTCTTTCAGGTAAGCGCTGAATACGCCGAATATGTCGCTGAATTTAAGTTTTTCCGACATCTTCTTGGTTATCTCATAAAAGCTTACTGTGGCCTGCTCCTTATCCTTTATCGAGGCTTCCAGGGCGACCAGTTTGTCAAGTTTCTCCAGAAGGTCTTTTTTCACGGCTTCTTCATTTGCGTATTCCGCGCGCAACCCCTGAGCGTCATCCTCAATTATTTTTTTATAGAACAGGGCGCATGCCTGCATACAATTGAAGACAAGGATAACAAGGAACGCGCTTAAGCCGTCCGCCTTAAATAGAAATACGGATACAGGATAGAGAAAGAGCCACAACGACGCGGCCAGGATAAGCGAAACCCTGTCCGAGCACAGGTAGCTAAGAGGCGCAAGACACATGAGCAGTATACTGATCAAGACGAGCAAACGCGGTCCCTCCCTCCGGCCTTCGCTTTATAAAGGCGTTCATCCGCTTTTCCGATAAGCTCCTGCTGTGACATGCCGTCCTCCGGATAACTGGAGAGGCCTATAGAAACGGTTATGTTCGTCGCATGCCGCCGCAGCGTGAGAGGCTCTTTTCTTATCAGCTTCCTGAGATTTTCGGCTTCCGTCGCGGCCTCTTTCCTGCTCCTTCCGCAAAGAAGAACGACTATCTCCTCTCCGCCGTACCTTGCCACTATATCGCCCTCCCGCGCCAGAGACCCTATGACTTTCGCAAGGTGTTTCAGGACAAGGTCGCCGGCCGCATGGCCGTACTTATCGTTGTAGTCCTTAAAATAGTCTATGTCGAGCATCAGTATGGAGAGCTTCCCTTTCCTGATGGCCGACCGCTTCATCTCCTCCTGGAACCGTTCAAGGAAATAACGGCGGATGGCGAGCCCCGTCAGCCCGTCTTTTATGGCGTACTCCTGGGTCTTAGCGTAAAGGAGCGCATTCTGTATGACGACCGCGCCTAAATTGGCTATTATATCCAGGAGGCGAAGGTCATCCTGTTTAAAAACGCGGTCGCGCCCGGCGTCCATCCTGAAAAGGCCTATGACCTTGTCCTCGCTTATGAGCGGCACGGCTATGAGAGAGCGGAATACGCCTTTCGCCCGTTCGACGTTATCAGCGGAGAACCTGAAATCTTTCGTTATATCCTCTATCAATAGGGACTTCCTGCTCCTCAATACCCACATATCAAACGTATCGCCCGTTTTCGTCAGTATGGGCAGGCTGCCGTCGGAAGCCACCAGCTTCAGCGCCTGTTTTTCTGTATCGACCAGGAATAAAAGGGCCCTGCCGCCGGGGTTTATTATCTTCTTAGCCTTTTCGATCATATTTTTGGTTATATCGTCGAGAGACAGGAGGGTGCTAAGGCTTTCGACGACGCTTTCAAGGGTAGAGTACCTCTCAAGCCTGTCTTCAAGCGCCTTTATACCGTCCCGGCGCTCGGCCGTTTCATGAGATAATATGTTGACGTCTTCGCCCAGTTTTTCCAATTTCAGCTTATGCGATGCGGCGGCATTCAAACCCTTGCTGGAACATATATAGCCGAGATAGGTGGTCGCGAGGAACGTCAGCATATAGACGGAATACCAGTGAGCGCCTTCCCGCAGCATCAGCCACAGGACCGCTATAAAGGAAAGGGCTGTCATCACGGCGCCTCCGGCGATCCCGAAAGCCAGCCAGGACAATAGTATGGCGATATTAAACGCGGATATTGCGGAAGCGGCGAGATTTACATTAAGAGGCGCGCCGGGCATTACGTTCGAGGCGAGCCTTGACAGCAGATATGCCAGGGATATGAAGAGTGCTATGGACAGAATTCCGGAGCCGGCTTTTTTAGAGAGAGGAGTCATCCTGTAGCGTCTAGATGATCGTTTTGTCCGTATCTTTGTCAAAAAAATGGATCTTAGACATATCGAAGACCAGGTCTATGTCCTGGTTGATGGCCGGCTTATTATGGCCGCCCACTTTAGCGACCAGGGAGCTCTTCCCTGTGTTCAAGTAAAGGTAAGCCTCCGAACCCATCGGCTCGATAACCTCGCATGTGGCTTTTATCGTATTCTCCGTGGGTGCGTCGGTGACGAATAGCTTGTCATATATGTCTTCCGGCCGTATCCCGAATACGGTCTCTTTGCCGACATATTGCAGTATGTGCTTGACCATGGAATCTATAAGCTTGACCTAG
>JAQUSE010000042.1 GCA_028715235.1 Candidatus Omnitrophota bacterium
CCAACATCCGGCTTCATCCATTCATCTATATAGCCCGGATTCATGGCAAGCGTCGTGGCTATGCCCGCCGCGTCTGTATCCTTTGTGCCGGCGCCTTCCAAGACTTTCTTTATCTTCTGCGCCTCTCTCAGGCCTTTAAGGCCGGTATCCGTCAATGTGTATGTCCCGTCGGGCTCGCCCTTCGCGTCGCGGTTCTCTTCGATCCACTTGTTGTTTATCCAGTCGGTGAGATAGGCCGGATACATGGAGAGCGTCGTCGCGATACCTGCCGCGTATTCCGCATCCATCTCTTTGTCTTTAGCGGTTATCGCCTCCCTTATGCTCTTCGCCGTGTCGAGCCCGTACTTCCCGTCATCCGTTAAAGTATATACCTTCTCCCCGGGCTTCTCTCCGATAACCGTCATCCATTTCGCGCCGGTCCAGTCGTTGATATAACCGGGATTCATCGCGAGCGCCATCGCTATGCCGGACGCCTCTATCTCCTCTACATCTTTGGCAACAAGCGCCCTGTATATCTTGCCGGCCGTATCGAATATCCTCTTCAGTTCCGCCCTATTGGCCAACCGCTCCTGTTCCGTATCGCCCCTTATCGAACCGTCAAGGTTGAAATAGGCTGTCCACGGCGTCGACACCCCTTCTCCGCCGTCTTTTACGGGACGCGCCCTTATGAGCCTGCTTGCCATGGTGATCTTCGCGCCTTCTGCCTGGCCTTTTCCTGTAAATCCGGCGTCTTTTAATATAGCGTCCAGCTCTTTACTCAGTTTCTCTATCACTCCCTCGGCCTTCGTAGCCGCGGCAGTCCCAAAAAGATCGTCAAGGTTCTTTTGTTGTCTCTTCTGAAGCTCCGAACCCTCGGGCGCTTCGGTCCCGTCGGCGTTCATAAATAGAGGCGCCCATAATTTGGGATTGGCCATGAGATCCTGCGCCAAAGCGTTCTTGATCCCGTTACGAATGGCCTTTATTTCATCGGTATCCCCCGGGAAATATCTGTCGAGGCGGCTTAAGTTAGTGACTATCTGCCCCTGGATCTTCATATCCGCTTCCCATTTACCGAGGTCGACTTTTGCTTTGGGCCTGGCGGGCCTTACTTTCGGCCTTGCCGCTGGCGCCTTTGCGGAAGCCGGTTGTGCCGGCGCCTGCAGCTCTGCCAGACCGCCTCTATTAGCCGTTACTTCATAAACAAGCGATATCTCCTGGCCCGCGGTCAGGTTCTGTTGGGAAACGAGGACAGGATATACGTTATCGGAATTATCTGTTTGCGTCGGGTCCACATTGACCCTCAACGTCAGCGGAATGTTCGACGAGCCTATGGTCACGGCATATGAACACCTGTTCTCATATTTAGCGCCTGCATCTTTGTAAGTATCAGGCCTCCTGTCTTCCTGGTTCAGGCTAAATACCTTGACTGTAGCGCCTGGCTTACCGAGGCCTATACTAATGCGTTTTGACGGATTGATAAGACCGCGGGTATCAGCCGTACCGTCGTCGTATACCACTCTTACGGTGTCCGTATCATGGGCGGGCGTCTTGGTATTCGGATTCAATCCGTACATGGTGGCGAAACCTATAAATCCTGTATTCGGCTCCTTAGCCATGTCCACGTCTCTCTTCATCTTATAGCTCGCCTGGACGCCTACGGTCGTTTTGGCTCCCGGCGTCACGGTCAGCACCACAACGCCGCTGTACGTACTACTGTCCACCCTTAATCTGATCTCGTATTGAGAGGCTGAAATACGCTTCATCCATGCCTCGGTCACCCGCGGAAACTCCTGATCCTTTTCGCCGGCCCTTATGGCTCCTATCCGCAACGTCGCTCCCATAGTAAGAGGCGGTTCGGCCGAAAATCTGACGTATCCCGCGCCGTGTAGAGCCAATATGGTTGGCCAAATTTCCTGGCCCGCGACCTTGTGGCTGATATTGATCATGCCGATAGGATCTTTTCCTTTATATTGCGCTTCTCCATATTTATTCGCGTTTTCGTTCCAGACGAAGAGCTTTATCGGCTGATTATAAACATATCCCGTAGGTTTTGCTCCGACTACCCATATCTTATCGTCCATTACATTATCCATAGGCAGCGCCTGATATTGGTCGTATGTCCGGGCTTGCGGGGTCTGGGATTGCGCGGCTTCAGGCTGCTCTTCGGTCGTGGATGCGGTCGTGGATACCAATGTTATCCCGGCTTGCCCCTCTTCTGTTGTGGTGATTAATCCCGCCGTGGTGCTCGATGTCGAAGACGCGAGTATTGTCGGAGCTCTGGAGGGCGCAGCGGGCATCTCGGGTACTATTACGGGAGGCGCGGCTTCCGCCTCCTTTTCGGGGGCAGGCGTTACTTGCTGTTTTTGCAGTTCCAGCCAGGCATCGTACTTGGGTATAAGGTTCGCTAAGTTGGCAAGCACAAAGGTCATCCTGTCGCCTTCGGTTATCTTATCCGCTTTTATGCCCAATATGCCTTCAAGCAATTCATTCTTCAAAAAGTATATGCCCCGGCTGTCTTTGGCCGAGACTATGGCGAAGACCATGTCGATGTTCTTTTTTGCGCCTTCGCTCTTGACCGTACCGTCTTCCCGGCCTTGTATGTCTATGCATATGTATCTGGACCATGCCGAATTCATGCCGTTTCTCACAAGGTCCATGGCTATGGCCATGCGGCGGCCTTCGCTGTCCGGGTCGTCCCCTTCCAGGGCGGGTATCTTCTGGCCGGCTATGGTGTCCGCCGTCTTGAATATGTCTATGATGTAATCCCTGCTCCCGGCACCCGCGGCCTGATCGCCGCCCCTCAACGAGCCGTCTAAATTAAAATACACAGCCCATCCGCTGGGCCTGGCCCCTCTCTTTATCTCGTCCGCAAGCTCGACAAGGTTCATCGCTATCGCCATCCTGCGGCCTTCCGAGAATTTATCGTCGCCCGCGAGGACGTCTATTCCGTATTTCTTCGCCTCCTTATGGATATTGGCCGATATGCCGAATATGTTGTCGATGCTGGATCCGTTAGCCTTTTTGTCCGCGCCGGTAATTCCTTTAATCAATCCGTCCTTATTGAGAAAAACGAGCCAGGCCGATTTGCCGTTTTGTTTAGACGCGATATATATCTCTATGGCTATCGACATCCTGCGGCCCTCGGATACCTTGTCCGCGCCCGCGAGCGCCTTTATGCCGTATTTCTTCGCCTCGTCCTTTAAATTCTTGTCTATCGCGAATATCGCGGCCAGGAATTCTTTCGGCGTTATATTGAGCTCTTTCAGGGCGGGGGCGTATTTACCGTATAATATGAATTCGGCCCAATACGCTTCCTGCCCCCTGCGCACCATATCCTTCGTCATGGTAATCAGCAGGTCGGAGAAGGGCTCCATGCCCGCGTCTCTGAACGAATCCGCGTCCCTCTCTTTCCATCTTTTGTAAAAAGCAATTTCGCCGTATAGGTTTGCCGCTTTAATGTCGTCGTCCGTCACCGGGCCATACCGCTCCTCGATCAGGTCTCTTATCCCGCGCATGGTATCCATCAGCTTCTTCAGGTCTTCAATGCTCATACACCTGATATGCGCGAACTTAAGCCAGCTTATGATAATGCCCTTATCATAATACTGGAACGCGACATTCCTTCCATAAAGTCTCATGCACATATATCTGATGGCGTCGATTGGAGAATCGGGCCTGGAAATCTTAAGATCCGGGAAATTTTCGCGAAGTTCGGCAATCTCTTTATCGGAAAACAGGTTTTGCAGCCGCGCCCTGAACTCGGGGGCCGTAGAGGCCAGGGCCGCGCCGTCCTTGCTGCCCACTGCCGCCGGATACGCGCCTCTGCCGTATTGCATCTCGTACCGAATCACATCTACGTTGGTTCCCGCCGCGCCGTACGGGCCGTCCGGGCAAACGTTAAGCATCTCCACCCTGTCTATGTCATATTTGGAGGCGTCCCATGTAAAGGCCTTAGTGGTAAATTCCGAGCCATGGGCCGCGGTTTCTTTACGGCTCGACGCCTCATGCTCGCGGGCGACCATCATTCCCAGGTCGAACGGATCGTTAAAATTCACCGGATAGCCTCTTTCTCTACCGATGGACTTGGCCTCGTTCTTTAAAAATTCCATATCGGGATTATGCGCCGCGACGCCTATGCCGTCTCCCATACTCAGCCGCGCTATATAGCTGTGAAGCCCCAATCCCGGCACGGTCGTCTTAAATTTAAGCAGGATCTTCTCCACTCTATCCATCTCCGCCATGGGCAGCACTATCATGTTCTGCGCAAACGGCTCTCTGGGGCCCAGCGACTCTACGGATTTGCCTTCCGGCCCCGCAATGCCTTCGCGCAAGCTCTCCACGCCGGGCCATTGGGCGATTAACGAATCTATATAGCGGCCCAAATCGACGGATTTAACGGCATGTGTAACGGCATAAGTCGCGAACCACTTTGTCATCAAGCTCATTTCCCCGGGGCTTGCCGTTACGCCGCGCGCCTTGAAGAATTCCGCCACCTTCGGCGCGATAGTCCGCGCCGTGCTTTCGATCGCGTTCCGGGTAACCTGCGCGGCGGCGGGTTCGGTCGCGGCGGCCCGCGGAGATTTCAAAGCGGCCTCGTCTCTTACTCTATCTTCTCCGGAAAGCCTTTCTTCCAGGCTTTCCCACCCTTCCAGGAGCTCCCTTAAGCCCGGATTCAGCCTTAAACCATCCTTCTCTTTGATGAGGTGCCGCAGGCCGGCCGCGCAGCTGAAAGCGCAAGAACGCGCCTTTTCCGGATCGCCGGCCTTTTCGGCCTTGATATAATCGTCATAGCTCTTATTGTAGGCCCTGATAATTTCACTGTACTGGCTTTTCAGAATTTCGAATTCCGCGGGGCGATCGGCTCTATAGCGTTCCAGGAGCCACGGATGGACGGTCTCTTTTAACTGCTTGAGCGGCCCGGCCCATTCGTCCTTGCCGGATTTTACAAGAGCGTCCAGCGCCGCGAAGCATTTATCGAGGGACTCGAACGCCTTTTTGTAATCTTTGGCCGCCAGTGCTTCTTCGTAAGCGGCGCGTTCCGTGTCATAACCGCGCACGAGATCCGCTTGTTTCGCCGCGGGCTGTTGGGCCGGAGCGGCGGGCGGCAGAACTTTTTCGGCCGGTTTCGTTGCATCTACCGGTTTTGCCGATTCAGCCGGTCTCATCTTCTCGGCCGGTTTAGTTAACCCGGTTGGCTTCACCTCTACCGGCTCAACTGACGGCAGCCTGCCTCCCCCTGCGGCCGGAGCGAGCCGGGTCACAGCCTTTATAACGGAGCTTCCGATGTCTTTCAATTCGGATCTCGAAGGCAAAGCCGGAGCCACCCTGGCTTTTACGGCGGCAATCGCGGCGGAGACGTTTATAATGGGTTTTGCCGGTTTGGTCCCGGTGGGTTTCGCCGGGACCTGGGCTGGGGCAAGCCTGGTCACGGTCGTCATAACGGGGCTTCCGATGTCTTTCAATTCGGATTTCGGGGATAATACGGATAAAATCTTTTCGGACGCTTTAGATGCTTTAACACCGGCCGTCTTTGCCGCGGCCGGTTTTGTCTCTTCGGCTTGTTTTACCGCCGTAGGCGCGCGCGGCGCGCCCTCGACCGACTCCTCGACCTCGGCCGGTTTCGAGGCGGTCCACATCCCGCTCATTATATCGTCCAGGACGGACGTTATGTTCGCGCGCAGCCTTTTAAGTCCAGCCATATCTTGAGGAGAATAATAACTGACTGTAGATCTTAACTCTTCGAAGAAGGTCTTGTCCGGCTTGCCGCGCCTTACGCCTTCCCGCAAGGTTTCTACGCGCCCGGCGTGCGCCATGGCGGGATATACGGCCGCCGGCGTAACTGCCGACGTAAAAGCCACCGCGCCGCCCAGGCCGCCGGCCAGTACCTGCGATACCCGCCTTCCAAAAAGCTTCTCCATATCGACACTGTAACTACGCAGGGCCATGACAAGGCCGGCCGTAAATATGGCAAATAACACGGTCGATACGATATTTCCGCATGCGAATGCGGCGGCGGGCACGCCTATTATATACATGATAAGGTTGCGTGAGCCCGGTATAAAAGATTCGAAGAATGCGCGCCAGAACCCCTGGCCGCTGGACTTTGCCTCAGAGGCCAGCTCCCATGCCTGGAAAAACTGCAGAGACACCGTCGCCACTCCTATCACGGCGATCGTAAGTTTTATAAGAGGTATGGCGAACGCGAATATGGCGGGAGCCCCTATAAAGGCAGCGCCAAGCGCAAGCGCCGCCGCGGCGGCTATACCGGCAAGCCCTCCTATATATACAGGCAGGAGCGTCCTGTAATATCCCGTGTCTGCCCTGCGCGCGAAGAGGATCGATAAGAGAGCCGACAGCGCAATCATTGCTACACCGGAGATTGTGGCGACCGATAACCCGGCGCCCGCCTGGATAACGAAAAGGATGCCCGTCAGGAAAAGTAGCATCCTGGCAAATTCGTACAGCCCTGTCTGAAAACGGTTTGGGGTAACATCGCGCATCTTTTTGAATTCGGCGCGGAATATCCCGGCGAGCGCCACATTCGCCGCGAACGACGCCGCGACGCCGGAAAAGGCGAGCGGTACGGCGCCCAGTCCAACGTTCGGTATGATAAGGCTCAACACATCCGGATAGGCTATCACCGTTATCAGTGTCCCCATACCGCCGTATAATCCCATGATCGCCAGGAGCTGAAGCGACATTACCCCCGCCCACCGTCCGAACGAGGCGGCCATGCTGCCGCGTCCTATGCCGAAAGCGAATCTCATAAATCCCCGGCCGGACCTGTCGGCTTCCGATATCTTCCTGCCGTATATCTGGCGTATATATAAGGAAGGGATCGATATAGCGGCGGTCGCCGCGCCGGTCATCACGGCGTGCTCCTGCAGGAATCCCATAGCCGGCCTGAGCGCTAAATTCACGAACGGCGTAACGCCCCATATAGCGAACGCGGCGCCTGTGGCAAGAATGAGAAAGACCGCTATCGCCGTCTTCATACCGTCGGAAAATAATATATTTTTCAGTTTCAACGAGGACGCTTCCTTCTTTTTTACATCGGCCGCTTTCTTTTCAACCTTGACGGCTATCATGCCCAGTATGAATTTATTTATATTGCGTACCCTGGACTTAAAGTTCCTGGCAAGGCGTACTGCGCTCGTAAGTTCCTGGTCGATCTGGGAGAATGCCCCCTTTACGCCGATACGCGCCTTGGCCGACAGATAATCCATCTTCCGCCTCGTCCCGGCTTGTTTCGTCTGGAATGCGCTCAACTGCCGGACCACGTAATCCCTGACGGCTAAACGCAGCGTATCCGTTTCCGCGCCCATGGATTCTCCCGGCTTGAGGACAGCGTAGAGCGCTTCATAGGCGCCTATATTATACAGAAACGCGATGAATAATCCTTGATCCTTCGTAACATCCACTATATTCAGCAGGCTCCGCTGGTACGCGTCTACCTCATTCTCGTATTCCAGCCGCCTGGCGTCATTCCTGTTCTTCCTGGCAATTATTCGGCCGCGGACGCTTCCTACGTGTCTTTCCAGCTGCGCCTTCGCGGGCTCGCCGGCCTTTATGGCCCGCCGCAAAGCGACCATCTCCTGGTCAAGGAGGTCCGCATGTTCCGTGAAAAGATCCTCATCAAGCGAGAATAAACCTTCCCACGAGCCCCTGTTCACGCCTCTGTCCGCGCGGCCCTGCGTCTGTATTTCGAACGCCTCCGCCTCGTCGAGATACGCCGATATCACGTGAAGCCCGGGCGCCTTCTCTCCTATGGGCGGCGCCTCCGGGCCCGGTGTGCCGTCGGGATTGAGGCAGCGGCCTTTTATCTGGATATCCACGCCTCTATGGGCTACGTTCGTAACGATGGTAACCACATTGGCATAACCGGCCTCTTCCATCAGCGCGCCAAATTCTGCGGCCCTCGAGCCGTCAGCGACGTTTATCCTTATGCCGTATCTTTCGATGTCGCCGGAGAGCCTTTCCCTTATAAGGGCGCTCATCTCCCGGGCATCCACATCCGATTCCGCTTTTATCATGACCGGCTGGCTGGCCGCGAATCTTTTTTTCAGTCTCTCTATAAGCTCTCCTCGCTTCTCCGCGACGGTAGCGAATCCGGTGTGACCGGCCTTCTTGTCCAGATTAGCGCTTTCGCCGGCAATCTCCACGACTTCCTTGCCGGGATAAAGCTCCTTAAAGCGCTCTGTCTCCATGGTGCCGCTGGCGCCGGCATAGTCCGTAATGATCCCGCTGCCATCCAGGAACCCACCGATGGTCATGGAGATGAGTGTGTCCGTCTCCGGAGAGACTTTCTCGCCTGTTACGCCGGCCATTATCTCTATGGCCTGCTGCAGGCCCTCGCCGAACGTCATTCCGGTTTTTCTCGTCTTTGTATGTTCGTCTATGACTCCGACGCTGGTGACCTCACCTTTGGAGTTACGGACAGCGTAATAGTTCACGTCCTCCCTGTAAAATCTATGCGCCTTTAGGGCGTCTATGACGAACGTCTCCCATTCCGGCACGGAGGAAGTGTCTACGGCGCTACGGGCCAATTTTTCGCCGGCGCGGGTCAGGAATATCTCCCTGGTCCCCGGCCTTATATAATACAGTTTTTCGTCTTTCAGTATCCTGCCGGCCGCCAGATCGTTTATCTTCATCCGGGCATCGAGCCGGGCCGCCCAGTTGTCGTCAGTGCCGCCGGATATCACGGCCGGGGTGGACGAACCGAAAATAAGCATGAGATCCGCCTCGTCGAAAAGCGCGAAATACTTATTCCTGGTTATCGCCGGCGGCAGCTTGCCGATTGCCTCAAAGAGATACCGGTGGACAATCCTGTCCCACTTCGCGTATATCGTTTCGCATTTCTTATATACTTCCTCCACCGGCGCGGATCTTCTCTTGCCGTCTTCGTATATGTAGCCCACCTCATTCCCATCAGCGTCGCGCGTAATGAAGCCGGCGACGGACCCGCAGGCGTTCAGGGCCTGGCCCATTCCGTCCTTCCCCATGGCCTGGTCGGTAAGATCGTCCTCATGAGTCATTATCAATACCCTCTCGCCCTTTTCCTTGTTCCT
>JAQUSE010000327.1 GCA_028715235.1 Candidatus Omnitrophota bacterium
GCCCTCTTATGTCCTGAAGCTGACCGCATCTCTGCCAAAGACCTTTTCTATATCACGGACTAGCCCTTCATGCGGTTCTACGGCCAGCGTCCTGTTTATCGACACGAGGGTGCGCTTCCCGTCAGGTTTTTTGAAATTCAAATATACCGGAACTTTTCCGGGATACCTGGAGAGGACCTTCTTTAATTTGTCCAGTGTGGTCGTCTCGAGCCCCGGCGTGACCAGATCTATCACGACCGTTTTCGTGTACCTCATCTTGACCGATTCGAGAGCGGCCACCTCGTTCGAGACTATCTTGGGCTCATCCTCGCGTAAGTTGAGCCGTCCTTTTACGAAAACTATGGCGTCCTGTTTTATCAGGTTGGCCGCTTTAGAAAAAGTGCTCGGGAAGACAAGCACCTCTACGTCCCCGTCCAGGTCTTCCAGCGTCACGATGGCCATCTTTTCGCTGGTCTTCCTCGTCACTGTAAATTTCACTTTGCTGATTATCCCACCCAGCAGCTCCTCATCCCCATCCCTGCGCGTCCTGAGCTCTGTCGACGCGCATGTGGAATAAGTGCGCAGCATCTTTTCGAAACGAGCCAAAGGGTGGTTCGTTACATAAAATCCCAGCATCTCTTTTTCATTTGCGAGGAGCTGGTTCTCCGGCCATTCTGGTATATTGGGTATGTCCTGGTAGGTCTTCTTGAAATTCTCCTCATCCTCGAACTTATCGAAGAAAGAGAGCTGGCCGTTCGACCTGTCCTTCTGGACGCCGCCTGCGACCTCGAGAGCCTTATCGATCATCGCCGAGAGCTGCGAACGGAAAAGGCCGAGCGAATCGAATGCGCCGCATTTTATCAGGCTCTCTATGACCTTCCTGTTGACAAGCCTGATATCCACTCTTTCGGTAAAATCGTAAATTGACTTGAATTTACCGCTCTTCCCTCTTACGTTGATTATAGACTCTATCGCGCCCTGCCCGACGTTCTTTACCGCAAGCAGGCCGAACCTTATGGAATCCCCGATCAATGTAAAATTCGCGTAACTTTCATTCGCGTCCGGCGGCAGTATCTTAAGCCCCATCCTTTGGGATTCGCTTATATAGACAGCAATCTTATCCAGGTTATCCTTTTCACTTGTCAGAAGCGCTGTCATGAATTCGCCGGGAAAATTAGCTTTCAGATAAGCGGTCTGGTAACTTATCATCGCGTATGCGGCGCTGTGCGATTTATTGAAGCCGTATCCGGCAAAATATTCTATCTGGTCGAATATGCGGTCGGCCGTCCTCCTCTCGATCCTGTTCTTCAAACAGCCGTTCACGAAATGCGTCCTGACCTCGGCCATCACTTCCGGGGTCTTCTTTGCCATAGCGCGTCTCAGGTTATCGGCCTGGGCCAGGGTGAAACCTGCAAGGCTCGACGCTATTCTCATGACCTGTTCCTGGAACAATATTACCCCGTAAGTCTCTTTCAATATCGGCTCGAGCAGCTGATGGTCATACCGCATCTTCACTTCGCCATGTTTCCTCTTCATGAAGTCATCAAGCATGCCGGAACCTATGGGACCGGGGCGGAATAAAGCCAGGAGCGCGATCAGGTCCTCGAATTTTTCGGGTTTCAGCCTCTTAAGGAGATCCCTCATACCGGAACTTTCCAGCTGGAACACTCCTACCGATTCCGCATTGGTCAACAACTTATATGTCTTTTTATCATCCGTAGATATGCTGTCCAGGTCGAGATCGATGCCTTTAGTCCGCTTTATTATCTTTTTGGCCTCGCTTATTACCGTCAGCGTCCTCAAGCCCAGCATATCCATCTTAAGCATGCCGATCTTCTCAAGAGACGACATGGAATAACCTGTGGTGATCTGTCCGTCCTGTATCTTATACAACGGGACATGGTTCATGAGCGGCTCTTCGCTTATGACGATCCCGGCCGTATGGGTCGAGGCATGCCTTGTACGCCCCTCGAGGACCAGCGACGTCTCTATGAGCTGCGCTATCTTCGGGTCCATTTTATAAAGGTTGCGGAGCTCCGGCTCCTGCTCCAGGGCGTGAGTAAGCGTCATGTTGAGGTCGTTCGGGATGAGCTTGGCTATCTTGTCCACATCGGCATACGGCATCCCCATTGCGCGGCCCGTATCCCTGACTACGCCCTTAGCCATCATCGTTCCGAACGTTATTATCTGCGCGACATTGTCTTTGGAGTATTTTTTGACGACATAATCTATGACCTCATTCCGCCTCTCGTAGCAGAAATCTATGTCGATATCGGGCATGCTTACTCTTTCGGGATTGAGGAACCTTTCGAACAGGAGGTCATATCTGAGAGGGTCTATGCTGGTTATGCCCAGGGCATAGCTGACGACGCTTCCCGCCGCGCTTCCGCGGCCCGGCCCCACAGGGATGAGGTTCTTTTTAGCGTAATGGACAAAGTCCCATGCTATCAGGAAGTAGCTGGTATATCCGAGCTTCTCTATTATTTTCAACTCATGCTGGACGCGATCGAGTACCGTTTTATCGTTTTCGGGATATCTCTTCTTAAGCCC
>JAQUSE010000328.1 GCA_028715235.1 Candidatus Omnitrophota bacterium
GGGTATTATTGTCGACTCAAACTATCAGGGCCAAGACACGACTAACTTAAAGCAGTATCCGATTATTTCGGATAGCGAAATTATTTATGATGATGGGTTTGCCCTTACAAGAGGAGTTCATTATTCGATCATAGATTTAACGGGCGAGATAACATGGCTCATAAAGCCGTCAAACGGATCGGTAATAACAGCTGATTATCGTTTTTATCGAGAGGTCAGGTTTGATAACGATAAGCTCTCACCCGAGCGGATAGTATTTGAAAAGTATAATCTCGAACTTTTATTAAAGGAAACAGAGCCGAGGATGTAATGACAAGACCATTATCTCCGGACACCGTCACGGAAAAGAATAAGCAGGAATCTAACGATATATTGAGTTTCGTCGACATATTATTGGAAGGCGAGACGCTTCATTTCGTGAATAACACGGCCAACATCAATTTCTTTGATTTAGATGGGAACCCCGCTTTATATCAGGGACTTAAGATGACGAGAGAGAAGAAGGAAGACTCGATGGATATGGAGATACAAACCGTTTCGGCAGGCCTCGATAATGTCGATCGGGGTATGTCGAGTTATATCGCGTCAAAAGATTTTAGAGATAGACGTATCGTAATAAGGGCGGTTTTTAGAAATTTAATATCTGATAGCGCGAACGCATGGAAGGTCTTTGATGGTTTTATCGATAAGCCAAATATAAGCGAAAAAGATTTTACCATAGAACTTGTGCCTCGGCTCGGACACGGTACGCTTAATTCAAAAGTGGGGGTGAAGCAACAGCTTCCCTGCAGGCTTCCGTTTGCGGGAACAAAGTGCGCCTACGGCAAGGATCCGGCGGTTCTTAAAGACGAAAAGACGGCCCAGACAGTCGATTCTGGAACGATCGCTTACGTTGTTGATGGCGCTAGGGTGGAAGCAGACGACTACTGGAACTTTGGGTTTGTGACGTTCGCTAGCGATACGCTTACCTTCGCGCTAAGAAACGTCACAAGAATGATAAATGATTTTGTGCCGACCGAAAACAAAATACATTTTAAGATTGCGCTTCCTTGCGCGCCTCAGTCCGGCGATACATACAAGATAGAGAGGGGTTGCGACCTGACGCTGGATAGTTGTCAGAATAAGTTCAATAACGATGTGAACTACGGTGGCATTCATACTTTGCCCGCGACCATGGTGAGGACATGACGAAGTTAACGGTACCGCAAAAATATATTGGTATTCCTTTTAAGGAGAACGGAGACAATTTTGAAGGTGCGGACTGTCTTAATCTCGCGAAGCTTTACGCTGACAACGTGCTTGCCGTAAATGTTATAATAATGCCTCCCGATATTGGAGAAGCTCAAAAAGACAATAAACGTTATTTAGGTCTTTTAGAGCAGATTCCTTTGTCCGACGTCATCCCGGGCGATGTCTTATTCTTTTCATTTAAAGACACATGGCACTGCGGTGTCTATCTCGGGTATAACAAAATTCTTCACACCATAAGGCCTCTATTCTCAGGAAGGAAATCGAGAAGCATGATATCGCCTATAAGAGTCGAATGGCGAAAGTCTTACATAGGGACGATTAGAACTAAAGATAAAAAAGAAATTACAGTGCCTGATGCGGGCGATCTGGGAGTCGTGGCCATAGTGATTGCGATTATCGGAACAATATATTCGGTCTACATGGCAATAACGGCTCCCAAGCCCAATTTTGGCAATGATCTGGCAAGCCCTAAATACGGCACGAAGTACGGCTTTGACGCTATCTCCAATACTATCTCGAACGAGCTTATCTATCCGATCCCTTTCGGTCGCAATAAATACGGCGGGAACATCATCTGGAACAAGAAAGACGGCGACAATATTTACATGTTTTTACTTATCGGCATAGGAAAGATTAACTCGATATCGGAAGTCAAGGTTAACGACATCCCCATCGAGGAGCTTCCCGGATGTTCTTATACTGCGTATCTGGGGCTACCCGATCAAACCGTCGATTCAAGGGCCGGAGGCGAAGTCAAGGGGCTGCGTAATATAGCGTATCTTGCCGTTACCTTGGTGCCGTCGGAGAAGCTCCCCGGAGGCGATCCGACCGTTACATGCGTATACGAAGGTCTTCTCATGAAGACTTGGAACGGATCGGCGTGGGCAGGTGAGAATTACTCGAGAAATCCCGCGGCATGTCTTCGCAAGCTCTTAACTATACCGAGAGAGGACGGCGGGGCCGGGGTGGACGAATCGGAGATTGACGCCGCATCTTTCGGCGAAGTTTACGATGAGTGCAAGGTATTGATAGACGACGGCGACGGGGGCCTGAGCGAACGGCATCTCTTCGATTTCGTGTTCGACGCGGAAAAGCCGGTTCATGACGCCATCATGGAGATATTGCAACCTTACGGCATGTATCTTGTGGTAGGTGAGAAGATAAGTCTTAAGATGTTAAAGCCGGACGACGCGGTATATGACTTTGATATGGACAATATCAAAGAGGGGTCTTTTAAATATTACTACGTCTCAAAGAATGACTCATTAAACGACGT
>JAQUSE010000329.1 GCA_028715235.1 Candidatus Omnitrophota bacterium
CGGCAGGGTATAGCCCACAGCTAATTTCGTGGCTACCCTGGCGATAGGGAACCCGGTTGCCTTGGACGCCAGCGCCGATGAGCGGGAAAGCCGGGGATTGACCTCGATGATCACAATATGGCCGTTATCCGGGTTCTGGCCGAACTGGATATTCGCGCCTCCTCCGGTGATCCCGACCCTGCGGATTATCTTTTTGGAAAGATTCACGAAATTGGTATATTCTTCAGCGGTCAATGTCTGGGCAGGAGCGACCACCATGCTGTCCACGGTATGCACTCCCATAGGATCCACATTCTCCATCGAGGTGATCATGATCACGTTATCCGCGCAATCGCGCATTACCTCGAACTCGATCTCTTTCCACCCAAGGACAGACTGTTCCACCAATATCTGGTGCACCGGGCTGGTCTCTAAACCTTTTTCCAGGAATTTCTCCAATTCCTCTTTATTGTAAGCTATAGAACCGCCGCTTCCTCCCAGGCAGTATGCCGGACGCAGGATCAGCGGAAAACCTATACCCGATCCGATCTTCATGCCTTCTTCCACGCTGCGGGCAATACCGCTTTTCGGCACATCCACGCCTATCTCCTGCATGGCTTTCTTGAAAAGCAGCCTGTCTTCAGCGCAGGATATGGCGTTGACTGAAGCGCCTATTGATTCCACGCCGTACTTTTTCAATATCCCTTCCTTCATCAGAAAAAATGCGAGGTTCAATCCGGTCTGCCCGCCCAGAGTCGGCAGTATCGCGTCCGGCCTTTCCTTGGCGATGATCTTGGTCACGTAGTCGAATGTTAACGGCTCGATATAAGTTACATCCGCCAGCCCCGGATCAGTCATGATGGTCGCGGGATTGGAATTGACCAGGATGGTAAAATATCCTTCTTCTTTCAGGGCCTTGCAGGCCTGAGACCCGGAATAATCGAATTCACAGGCCTGGCCGATGACTATAGGGCCGGACCCGATCATAAGTACCTTTTTTATATCTTTGCGCCGAGGCATTATTTGCTCCTTTCTAACATTTTCAAAAATCTATGAAATACGGGATTGATTTCTTCAAAACCAGGACTAGACGCTATATATTGCGCTCCAATGAACCGCATCTTCTTGCTTTCTATCTCTTCCACTGTCCGGTCATTCAAATTATACTCGGTGACCTTTACATTTTTTATTTTAGCCAGGCTCTCATTGTCCACTGTATAAGAGTGGTTCTGCGTGGTGATCTCGCATTTGTAAGAAGCAGGCTTATTTATGGGATAATTTACCCCGCGGTGGCCTAATTTCATCTTCGTTATCTTCGCGCCTATGCTCTGGGCTAAAACCTGATGTCCGCAGGAAATCCCCAGGACCGGGATCTTCCCGATAATTTTTTTCACGTTTTCCGCTACACCGGCTAAACCGGGATCCTGCTCCGGGCCGTTCGATATTATCAACCCCTGGAATTTAAGCCGCAAGATCTCCTCGGCAGTGGTATTGTAGGATACCCATGGGAGACCTCCATCGTATAAAGGGCTGAGAGAAGTTTACACATCGGCCCGGGCTTGCCGCGCGGCACGCGGCCGATAGTATAGCGGCCGACACGAACGACGGGCACAAGTTCGTACGTCGAATTAGTCAAAAATACCTCATCTGCCCGGACAAGCATCTTAAGCGTAATATTTTGTTCAACGCACGGCTTATCAAGATATTTGCGGATAAGCCCGATAACAACTTCGCGCGTAACACCCGGCAGCAATCCGGCACTCGGCGGCGACGTATAAACGACACCGTCCCTGACGACAAAAACGTTCGATGTCGCCGCCTCGGTCACGATATCGTTCCAATTTAATAATACCGCCTCATAAAACCCCCTTGCCCGGACTTCCGAGCGCGCCAGGATATTATCAAGATAATTCAGGCTTTTTATGCGCACGACAAACGATTCCTGATTCCGTCGGATACAGGGGATATCGATCTTGACGCCGGCCTTATAGAGGGAGGCGTGCGCCGGTTTAAAGCGAAGCGCGTAAATGACCACGGTCGGCGTTACCCGCCGCGGGATATCGACGCCCATGGCGCCATGGCCGCGCGTTACCACGACCTTAACGTACGCATCGGCCAGTTTATTCTTTCGCAGTGTTCCGTAGATCTTTTCCTTGAGCGCATCCATCCCGTAAGGCAGGCGTATCTTGACCTGAAGAAGCGATACCTTAAGGCGCGCCAGATGTTCATCTATCTTGAAGACCTTGCCCTTATAGGCGCGCATGGTCTCAAAAACACCGTCGCCGTACAGGAATCCCCGGTCAAGGACCGAGATACAGGCTTTTTCAAGAGGCACATATTTTCCGTTCAAAAATAGTTTGTTTCCCATTTTTCCTTTAGCCGTTTACCGGCAGTTTCATTATATCACATCCGAGGGCATCTACAAAGGCCCTGCTTTTATCGAGCGTCTCTTCATATTCGGCTTCGGCGTCGGAATCATACACGATCCCGCCGCCGACACCATAGCTGACGTGCCCGTTCCTGTGCACGAACGTCCGGATGACGACC
>JAQUSE010000330.1 GCA_028715235.1 Candidatus Omnitrophota bacterium
TCCGATCTTATTTATATTGCAGGTGTTTATGTGATTGAGCGTGTCTTGAGTACTGTTATTGGTTACCAATCTATATTAATTACGGTAGTATTGATGGTGCTAGTCTCAATAATATTTACACCTTTAAAGAATGTTATCCAGCGTTACATCGACCGCCGCTTCTTCAAGGGCACCATTGACCAGATCGACCGTGAAAAGACGATGCTTGAATCAGAGTTGGTAAAGAGCGAACGGCTCAAGGCAGTATCTGCTCTCGCCGCCGGTATGGCGCATGAGATTAAGAATCCATTGACGAGCATTAAAACGTTTGTTGAGTATGCCCAGAAGAAACAAAATGACCCTGAATTTCGAGAAAAGTTCCAAAAGATAGTTCCTGCTGAGATCGACAGGATATCCCGGATCGTGAACCAGCTTCTGGATTATTCAAAGACTGACCGCGCGAGCCTTAAGGAAACAGACCTGCACGTGGTGCTTGATTACGTGCTCGACCTGTACAGCCATGAGATGATAAAGAAAAAGGTCGAATTAGCGAAGCGCTATACTGCCGATAAATCGGTCATTACGGGTGACGAAAACCAGATAAAACAAGCCTTTATGAATATCATTTTAAACGGTATCGAGGCAATGCCTGCCGGCGGGACGCTTACCGTTGAAACAACGAAGGAGAATGGTGTGATTCAGGTAAAGATAGCGGATACCGGTGCAGGTATCGAAAAAACCGCGCTTAAAAGCCTATTTGACCCATTCTATACGACCAAAGATAAGGGTACAGGACTCGGGTTATTTATTGTTCAGCAGATCATATCGAATCATCAGGGGAAGATATTGGTTGAGAGTGATGTGGGGAAGGGGACGGTGGTGAGGGTGGTGTTTGGCTAAGCAGCCCCTACTACTGTTTTAACCGCTTCAAGTACCAGTTTGCTGTCGAACGGTTTTACCAGATAATCGCTTGCCCCGTTTTTAATAGATTCCTGGGCAGTCTCGACTGACTTGTACCCGCTGGCAATAATAACTTTTGTATTTGGTGAGAGTTTTTTGATATGTTTGAGTGCCTCAAGGCCGTTCATTTTTGGCATTTTAATATCCAATATGACAAGATCAGGCAGCCCTTGCCTTATTTTTTCTATAGCTTCGGGCCCGGATATGGCAAAAGAGAGGTCATAGTCATCTTCCAGGATCAGCTTCAGTGCTTCGCGAACACCTTCTTCATCGTCGCAAATTAGAACTGTTTTCCTTTTGTCCATTACAGCGCTCCTTGGTTAAAATTCAGGAGGAGTCAGAACACACAACGCAGTTGCCTCAGAACGCCCTGTATTAGCGAACAAATGCGGGAGAGAGGCGTCAAAATAGAGGCTGTCGCCTTCGGATAACAGATGCTCTTCTTTACCTATGCTTGCCGTAATGCTTCCCTTTAAAACAAAAATAAACTTTTCCGCTCCGGGTTTGCCTTCTTCTTTATGCGTTTCGCCTTCCCGTGTTATCCGGAGCATGGTCGGCATCATCTTCTTCGACATGATCTTGGTCGTGAGGATCTCGATGGATGATTTTTTGGCATAAACAAATGAGTCATGCTTTTCTTTTTCTTTGATGACCGAGATGGTCTTCGAATCGTTCTCGATCTCACGGTAAAAATCCGCGAGCGATACGCCGAGGGCCTTACAGATATTCATATGGGATTCAAGCGTCCCGGTCATGATGTTGTGTTCCATCCGGGAAAGGGTGGCGATGGCGACGTCGCTTTTGTCGGATAGCTCCTTCAGCGTCATCTGCCGGTCTCTGCGCAATAGTCTAAGTTTATGTCCGATCTTCATGGTTTTGTCTAAAAATAACTATACCCGAAATTTCATGTTTTGTCAAATCGATTTCCCTATTACATAAAATATACACAGGCGTTACATTTCCGTTACCACAAAAATCGTGCATCAGGTATATTCTCTGGTGGAGTAAGAGGTGGTCTTTGACAGACATTGTAAGCGATCGTAGTAACTGAGCGATCGAAAGACGGAGGCGGCAATGAAGATCTTATTGCGTGTCAAAGACAGCCCTGAACAGGTCTTTTTGATGGAACTTATCGACAAAACCTTGATCCAAGAGGTAAAAAGGCTTATCGGGAGGAAAAGACATTGCCATGCGATGCACACCATTTTAGCGCATGCAAGGTTCGAACGGGAAATGGCAAACCATGAAATCCCGGATGTAAAAGCGGAGTTATTCCTATCTAAAGAACGCGCCCTCTGGGATCTTATGGCATAAAAACAAAGCGGACTAGATCCGCTATTTTAGGAATATAAAAATTGATAAAAAATCAAATAAAATTTGATAAAAAGAAAAGCGCCGGGTATACTTGTTGTTGCGGTCGTATTTTAAGGAGTTAAAAAAGACGGAGGAAATGAATTATGAAGATATTAACGAAAAAATGGTTTAAAGGTGTCTGTGTCCTGACGGCGGGAGTATTCTTATGGGACCAGGTCTTGTGGGCAGGGGATTATTCCATAAATGCCGTGATGGACCGGCAGTATGTGG
>JAQUSE010000043.1 GCA_028715235.1 Candidatus Omnitrophota bacterium
TTGATGGAACAGGTCCGAGAGGTATGGGGCCTATGACAGGTGGCGGGAGAGGATTTTGCATTGCTCCTGTATCAGGTATAAGGCCGAGATCGTTTGGAAGAGGCTGCGGTAGGGGCTGGAGAAACCAATTCTATGTTACAGGTCTTCCTCGTTGGGCAAGAGGTGCCGACGAAGCTGAAGCGTTGAAGGAAGAGGCTGGTTTTCTCAAAGAAGAGCTCAAGACGATCCAAGATCGTATTGATACGCTGGAGAAGGCCCAAGCATCCGCAGGATAAGTGGCGGATAGGAGTGGAGCGCCGTCCCGATCTTTTGTCGAGGGACGGTGCAGTGCTCCATTCCTCGGGCATTTTGTTTATTGACATCGATATAACAGAAGGGGTGTGCTATGAAATTAGGGATAACGCTTGAAGACCAGAGCGGTCTTCAGGGCAATGTTGCCGAGCATTTCGGCCAGTGTAAGTATTTTTTTCTATTAGATATTGAGAACAATAAAGTAAAAAACAGCAGGATAGTCGCGAATACGGCAGTGCACGGCGGCGGAGGATGCGTTGCTGTAGATGAGTTGCTGAAATACAGCGTTACCCATGTTATTGCGGGCGGGATGGGCGGCGGCGCTCAGCAGAAATTCGCTCAAGCGGGCGTGAAGGTATTTGGTTATTCCGGCAAAGCGAAAGATGCGATAGATGATTTTCTTACAAAAAAACTAGGTGGATTGGACTCGTGCAAAGAGCACGGTAATACATGCCACTAAAAAGGGGTTATCATGAAGATCTGCGTGACATCGGAAGGTAAAACGCTTGATTCTAAGGTGGATCCTCGTTTCGGCAGATGCCAGTTCTTTATAGTAGTCGATACGGATACGCTTGATTTCGAGGCTGTAGAGAACCAGAGCGCCCAATTTTCCGGGGGAGCGGGTATACAATCAGGGCAGCTTATGGCATCCAGGGGCGTAAAGGCTGTTTTGACCGGAAGTGTCGGACCGAACGCTTTTCAGACCCTAACGGCCGGAGGCATAAAGATATATACAGGCCTCTCGGGAAAGGTCAGAGATGCGGTGGAGAAATACAAAAGCGGAAAACTGAAGCCTACGGAGAACCCGAATGTAGGCTCTAAATTCGGGATGCCCGGCACTAATAACTAAAGCCAAGGAGGTTTAATATGCCATTTTTTGAGCCGTTAGAAAAGATGGATCCTAAGCATGTTGATTTGGAGCGCGCCAGGAAGTCTTTAAGAGAAGAACTTGAGGCTATCGACTTCTATCAGGAAAGAATAGATGCCACAAGCGATGATTCACTTAAGAAACTTCTCGCGCATAACATGAACGAAGAGAAAGAGCACGCGGCCATGCTTATAGAATGGCTAAGGAAGAACGACGCGACACAAAATAAGGTGTTTGATGAGCATGACTGAGAAAGAAGTCCTTGAAAACCATAAAAAATACTTAGAAAGATTAGAGTTTTATAAAGGTTTTGGCTATGACCAGGAAAAGGAAAGAGACTTTATCCTAGAAAAATCCCTGCCTATTTCCGGCGATATCCTTGAAATAGGTACCGGTAAAGGACATTTCGCCCTTGCCCTGGCAAAGAAGGGTTGCAGATTTACGAGTATAGACATCTCCGAGGAAGAACAGGGGATCGCGAAATTAAACGTGCAATATTATGGCCTGGAAAAACATGTTAAGTTTATGATAGAAGACGCGACAGATTTAAGTTTCCCGGATCGGAGCTTCGACGTTATCTATTCTATAAATGTATTTCATCATCTCGAAAATCCGCGATTGGTATTGGATGAGATAATCCGTCTGTTGAAACCGGCCGGGAAAGTAGTTATAAGCGATTTTACCCAAAAAGGCATGGAAATTATAAATACGTGCCATACGCATGAAGGCAGGCGCCACGACCATTTCAAGCACGATTTGAATGAAGCTAAAGAGTTTTTTATTAATAAAGGATTGAAAGTTAAAGAATTCCAGAGCGAAACTCAAAGAATATTTATTGCCGAAGGGAAAGATTCGATTAAATGATCATATCGGTTGCGAGCGGTAAAGGTGGTACGGGGAAAACCACCATAGCAGTTAATCTGGCATTATCCTTGAACAATGTTCAATTATTCGACTGTGACGTTGAAGAGCCGAATGCCCATATTTTCCTTAAGCCGGAGATAAAAGAAAAATTCCCGGCGTTTATTCCTATTCCGGAAGTCGATGAGGCAAAATGCAACACTTGTGGCAAATGCCGTGAGGTATGCGCCTATCATGCGATAGCCGTTATCCCTTCAAGCGATTCCGGTAAAGGGAGCGTTCTTGTCTTCCCGCATCTTTGTCATGGGTGCGGTGCCTGCAGCCTGCTCTGTCCTCAAAAAGCCATTAAAGAAGTAAATAAAGAGATAGGTGTTGTCGAAATTGGCATGTCGGGGGATATGCAATTTGTCCATGGCAAGCTCAATGTCGGCGAAATAATGTCCCCGCCATTGATCAGGCAGGTTGAAGATCGCATAGATCCCTCTAAGACCGTTATCATTGACGCGCCGCCAGGAACGTCCTGCCCGGTTATAGCGGCAGTAAAAAAGAGCGATTATTGCATATTGGTAACCGAACCGACGCCATTCGGACTTAATGACCTAGTGTTGGCTGTAGAAGTTCTGAGGAAAATGAAGATTCCTTTTGGCGTTGTCATTAACCGCTCTGATATAGGTGATGATAAAGTTGACAAATATTGTCAGGATAAAAATATACCTATACTACTTCGTATACCGTTTGATAGGGAGATCGCCCTTCTTTATTCCCGCGGCATCCCGCTGGTTCAGGAGAAAGCGGAATATAGAGAAAAATTTCAAAAAATGTTTGATGTGATAAAAGGAAATGCATGAAACAGATAGTTGTAATAAGCGGCAAAGGTGGTACGGGGAAGAGCGTTTTAACGGCCTCGTTTGCCGCACTTGCAAAAAATAAGGTGATAGTCGATTGCGACGTAGATGCGGCAGATTTGCATCTTTTGCTGCATCCGGTTGTAAAAGAGCGTTATGAGTTCAGAAGCGGGAAGACCGCAAGGCTTGATAAGAAAATATGCACCCAGTGCGGTAAGTGTGTTGCTCCGTGTAGATTTGATGCTATAAAAGACGACTTGACCATCGATCTAATTTCGTGCGAAGGCTGCGGGTTATGCAGCCTTGTATGTCCCGTTGGTGCTATAACTATGGAAGAGAACGTAGCCGGTGAGTGGTTTATATCGGATACAAAGTACGGCCCTTTTGTCCATGCGAAGTTAGGTATTGCCGAAGAAAACTCCGGGAAACTTGTCGCGAAAATACGGCAGATAGCCAAGGAGATTGCTGAAAAAGAAAGCTTAGATTACGTTATTATTGACGGCCCTCCCGGCATTGGCTGTCCTGTGATTGCTTCATTATCCGGCGTTGACTGCGCCCTGGTTGTGACCGAGCCTACACTTTCAGGTCTCCATGATGCGAAGAGAGTTATCGAGGTTGCGGAACACTTCAATGTGTCGGTTAAGCTGGTAGTTAATAAACATGATCTCAATAATGAGATGACTGATCATATAGAATAGTTTTGCATGGATAGAGGCATTGCTCTTATTGGTAAGATAGGTTTCGACAAGGCCATTGTGGAGTCGATGGTTGCGGGAAAAACGATCGTTGAACATTGCGGCGGCAGGATAAAAGAAGAGATTGTTAAGATTTGGGAAGAGCTGAAATGATTATAACTAAACAAAAAAGCATAGACGAGATATTGAAATACATTGAAAAAGATTCCACCGTTTTTTTGATCGGATGCGCTGTTTGCGCCACTACCTGTAAGACGGGCGGCGAGAATGAAATAAAAAGCCTGTCAAAAGCGCTTGAAGATAGCGGTAAAACCGTAGCCGGGTGGGATATTCTTAATCCGGCTTGCTATGTTTTTGAGTCAAAAAAGCTTCTTAGGCGCAAAGAGAAAGAGCTTACCGCTTCCCAATCGATCATAAGCCTTGCCTGCGGCGGCGGGACACAGGCCATGGCGGAGATTCTACAGAAGCCTGTTTATCCGGCCAATGATACGTTATTTCAAGGGGAGATTATCAGGCTTTCCCCAAAAGAGGATCGTTTTGAAAAAAAGTGTCTGATGTGTGGCGAATGTATAGTAGGTACGACCGGCGGTATCTGCCCGGTTACCAGATGTCCCAAAGGCCTGCGAAACGGCCCTTGCGGCGGGCAGAATAAAGGTAAATGCGAAATCGACCCTGACAGGGATTGTGTATGGGTCCTTATTTATAAAAGGCTTAAAGAATTGGGGCAGCTTGAAAATATGCGGTTGATGAGCGGGGCAAGGGATCATAGAAAAGCAATTGATTGGTTGCTGGTTAATAAACACTAGAGAAAGAAGATTTTAAAAAGCATGAAGGATATTCATATTGTTAGATATTTTTCATCATTGATTATCATATCGAATGGTAGAGTAATCAAAGTAACTAAGCCTACCATTTCGCATTGTCCACTTGCAGGTTTTCTTTATAAAGGGCTCAAAAGATCCGGCGATTTGCCGCTTCCACGGCTAAAAGATGAAATTAAAAAAGTCGTTGAAGGTAAAATAAAACAGTTTGGTTTTTGCACTAAAAACAGGATGGTATGGGAAGAAGAAAGCTCAATACCTTATGGGGCCTCAGAGATCATAGCCCACGGGTTAAAAAATAAATCAATCGATTGTACCGTGACAGTATGCGATGGTGTAGGGACGGTTATTACGAATATTCCTCAGATCGTGCAAGGCATAGGCGCGAGAATGCATACTGTGCTAAAGACATCTTTTATACCGGAAGTTGCCGTGAAATTGCGCCGGTATGGTTGCCATATATTAGAGGAAAGGGGTACGATAGACCAAAAGGCGGGAGTTGCAGCGGCGGTAGAAAAGGGTTTTAACAATATTGCCGTTACGGTATGCGCTTTTGGCGATGAGCGTCTTGAGTATATAAGGAGGATCGAAAAAGAGCGTAAGATATCGGTAACCATTCTTGTCATATGTACGTCAGGCATTAAAAAGGACCGCCTCGATGAAATAGAAAAATATGCCGATATAGCGTGGTCTTGTAATTCACCGGATGTAAAGAACCAATTAAACAAAAGGGCGATAAGGGCCTTGTCAAAAGTATCACCGGTATATATTTTAACCGAAAACGGCGCAAAGCTTGTTGCGGCGTATTCGCCGAATATATTCGGCGTAAGAAAAGAGATGGGAGAACCAGCATGCGGCTAAAAATTTTAGCAGAAGGTTCGACAAAATGGCAGCGTTTTGTAAAGCATTGGGGGTTGTCCATTCTTATAGATGACGACATCCTTTTCGACACATTCGGAAGACCCGATTACATTTTAAAGCAGCTAAAGCAATTCCATATAGATGTTGATAAGATAAGGCATATCGTAATTTCTCATGATGATTGGGATCACGTCGCAGGTTTATGGAAAATATTGGAGCGGAATCAAAATCTGACTGTTTATATATGCCCGCATTTTAAACCGGAAATTAAAGCGAAGATTCAACGGCATGGCGCGTGCCTCATAGAAACAAAAGGCGTGACTAACTTACGAGATAATATTTACTTAAGCGGTGAGTTGACAGGCAGTCGTGATAATTGTGATATACCAGAACAGTATTTGACGATAAAAACATCCAAAGGGCTTGTCGTTATTACAGGTTGTGCCCATCCGGGTATAGTCGAGATCGTCCAACACGCTAAAACATGCTTTGGACAGGATGTGCAATCGCTCATAGGGGGTTTTCACTTAAAAGATCATGCGGTTAAAGAAGCCTATGATATTATTTTAAGATTAAAAGCGCTGGGGCTCGGCCAGGTCATTCCTTTTCATTGTACGGGCCGGATCGCGCAGAAGTTATTCGAAAAAGAGTTTAAACAGGATTGTATTATTCCGAGCGAAGGTCAAATTATAGAAATTTGAGAAAGGAGATAAAATAAGAAACTACTATGGAAAAGCTGATCAACGATTTTTTGGCACAGAAGAGTTTTGCTGTGGCGGGATCATTCCGGGACGAATCAAAATACGCCTACAAGATTTTAAAGATATTGAAAAATAAGGGATATGAGGCCTATCCTGTGCATCCCACCATGAAGGAAGTTGACGGACAGCCTTGTTATTCAAGCGTTAAAGATATTCCTTATGCTGTAGATGTCGTTAATTTAGTTACGCCACCTTCGGTGACTGAAATGATATTGGGAGAATGCAAACAGAGAGGTATAAAGAAGATATGGCTCCAGCCCGGGGCCGAGAGTGAAAATGCAATAAGGTTTTGTAAGGAAAACAACATGGATGTTGTATACCAGGTTTGTGTCATGATGGAAGCGAAGTAAAAACCGGAGGATGTGTAATGCCGAATAAGACAGATATATTAGTAGTGGGAGCAGGCCCCGCAGGAATAGTATGTGCCTTAACCGCTAAAAAATATTATCCCGATAAAAATGTCACGGTAATCAGAAATATCGCAAACGGTGTTATTCCCTGCGGCATTCCTTACATGTTCGCAAGTTTAAACAATCCCGATGACAATAAACTCGGAATGGCGTCTCTGGAAAATAACGGCATAAAGACGGTCGTTGATGAGGTGACCGGTATAAACAGAAAAGAGAAAAGGGTAGAAACGGCGGGCAAAACAGATTATGTGTATGAAAAATTGGTTCTGGCGACCGGTTCAATGCCCCTGATCCTGCCCATAAAAGGGATAGATAAAGATGGAGTTTATCCGATCAATAAAGAGATGGCATATTTAAAAGATGTGATAAAAAAGATAAAGAACTGTAAGCACGTTCTTGTTATAGGAGGCGGGTTTATAGGTGTTGAATTTGCCGATGAGCTTTCTAAATTAAAGGGGCTTGCCGTTACATTAGTAGAGGTGCTTCCGCATTTAATGGCCAATTCGTTCGATCCGGAATTTTCGAAGATGGCTGAGAAGCGTTTACTGGAAAAAGGAATAAATGTTTTAACCGGTACCAGGGTTACGGAGATAGCCGGCGGAGATAGGGTCGAGAAAGTGAAATTTGATAACGGAAAAGATATGCCTGTCGACGGGATCATACTTGGAGTCGGGTCAAGGCCAAATGTAAAATTGGCTGTTGATGCCGGATTGGAATTGGGATCCTGCCAGGGTATTTTGACCGATGAATATATGCGCACTTTACGCGATCCGGATATATTTGCGATAGGGGATTGTTCCTGCAAAAGGGATTTTTATACCCGGAAGGCGATACCCGTGATGCTGGCTTCCACTGCAACAGCCGAAGCCAGGATCGCCGGGGCAAATTTGTACCAAATAAAGGTAGTGCGGGAGAATAAAGGCACGATTGCCATATATTCCACGTATATTGACGGCCTTGTCCTGGGTTCGGCTGGGCTTACGGAAAGGACAGCCAGCGCGGAGGGTTTTGAGATCATTGTCGGCTGCGCGGACGGCATCGATAAGCATCCTGTTTCGCTGCCCGGAGCCGTCAAAGGTATGGTAAAATTAATATTTTCCCGGCAGTCAGGTATCATCCTGGGAGGGCAGATAAGCTGCGGAATGTCCTGCGCGCAGGCGATCAACATAGTAGGGATAGCGATCCAGAAAAGGATGTCTTACACAGAGCTTGAGACTTTACAGATCGCGACTCATCCGTATCTGACAAGCGCTCCTACCATGTACCCGATAATAATGGCTGCCCAGGATGCGGTAGGGAGGATACGTGGATAAAAATTATAAATATATTTACGGGCCGGTGCCCTCATGGAGACTTGGCAGCTCGTTGGGTATCGACCCGATATCTCAGAAAGAAAAAGTGTGTAGTTTTGACTGTGTTTACTGCCAGATCGGTAAAACAAAATGTTTGACCGCCGACAGAGAAATATTCGTTCCTTTTCAAAAAATAATAGATGAATTAAATTTTTTGCCGCCTTTGAAAATAGATTATATTACCTTTTCCGGGGCCGGGGAGCCTACTCTGGCTAAAAACCTGGGGGAGATGATAAAAGCCGTAAGGCGGGTCAGAAAAGAGAAGATAGCGGTTTTAACAAATTCTTCGTTAATGTAAAGGGAGGATGTTTTAAAAGAACTATCTATGGCTGATCTCGTTGCATGTAAATTGGATGCGCCTTCTCAAGGCGCCTTTGAGTTGGTCAATCACCCTGCGAAGGGTATTAATATCGACGCGGTCATCGACGCTATAAAGGACTTTAAGAATCATTATAAAGGGAAGCTGGCCTTGCAAGTCATGCTTATGGAAGAGAATAAAGCTTTGTCGGAATGCAAGAAGCCGATATTTTTTCTTTTTATGGTAAAATGTCCTGTTGTTGCCCGGGACGTAAAATGCAGGCTTGGAGATGTGATTTTAATGCATAAGAAAAAACGTTAAAGGTTTAATAAGATGGCGAGTTACATAATAAAAGAATTGAGAATCCATGCGCCTTTCACTTTTTTCGGGGCGATATCGGGTATTGTGGTCATGGCATTGTGCCATAAGCTGCCTTATAAAACATCTTACGATATATTTTATATCCTGCATCCGTCGCACGTTTTTTTGAGCGCTCTGGTCACCGCTTCTATGTACAAACTTCACAAATGCGGCCGCATAACCGGGAAATGCATTATGGGGAAATGCAATTTATGGAGTTTACTTCTTATAGGTTATGTGGGCTCTGTAGGCATTGCAACTTTAAGCGACTCGATAATTCCTTATTTATGTGAGGTATTGTTTAAAATGCCTAACAGGGGTATTCATATAGGTTTTATCGAGAAATGGTGGATTGTTAATCCTCTTGCGATAATAGGTATAGCGGTAGCCTACTTTAAGCCTAAGACAAAATTTACGCACGCGGGGCATGTGTTGTTGAGCGTCTGGGCTTCCTTGTTCCATATAATAATGGCGCTGGGGCAAAACATGAGCTTTGTTTTATATCCTGTAATCCTTGTGTTTTTATTCGTAGCGGTACTGGTGCCCTGTTGCGTG
>JAQUSE010000331.1 GCA_028715235.1 Candidatus Omnitrophota bacterium
ATGGCCGAAATATTGTCGGAAGAGCTCGCAAAAGAGAAGATCAAAGTGCCGTTCCTGGAATTTCCGGCGCTGTTGCCGGCTGATTCCGAGAAAAGGAAGAAGTTCTGGGAGGACCTGAGGAAGGCGGTCGAACTTGGCTGATTGCGTTAATTTAAAGAAAAATTCTGTAAACTGCAACTGCACTTATTCCGGATGCCCTAGACGCGGGATATGCTGCGAATGCGTAAGTTATCACCGCTCAAGCGGCGAGCTGCCGGCATGTTATTTCGATAAGAAGCAGGAGAGGACATACGACCGCTCGATTGATAATTATATCCGTAACAAGTAGCGCTAACCGCCGCTTGTCGCTAAGGCGGCGTCTTGAAGAAAAAGGAGTAAGATGAAAAAGCAATCGAAACATAAGAGCTATTCGCCGCCGGCGGCCGCGCCGGACGTAACAGAGATGCTTGCGAAGATCCAGCAGCAGCTTACTTTCCTGGAGAAGAAGATAGACTCGCTTGTCAACAGGCCGTCGGGAAAACCTTTTAACGCGGAGCATAGTCCGAGGCCGTTCCAGAATTTCGGCAATTCACAGCGGCCCTCCGACACGAACCGCGACGCGAATTTCAGAGAGAGGACCCTTCATAAGGCGGTCTGCGCCGATTGCGGCAAAGGATGCGAGGTGCCTTTCAAGCCCAGCGGCGACCGTCCGGTATACTGCAAAGAATGCTTTTCAAAGCGCAAGACCGGCGGCCCGTTCAAAAGCCGCCGCGATGAAATGCCGAGACCGCAGGATAGCCTCCGCGTCATGGATTTTGGTAAAAAACGGCGCGAAGAGGCGCGGCATCCAAGCGCCAAGAAGAAGGCTGCTTCAAAAAAACGGAAAAAATGAAACGGACCTTAGGGATAATAGTCGCGGCGTTCTTCGCAGCAAGCAGTATATACGCCGCCGATACTACCCGGGAGCATGTCAGGTTCCTGTCGTCGGATATAGGCAAAAGGAACACTTCCAATTACAATAGCCTGGAGCGCGCCGCCGACTATATAAAAAAGGAATTCGTTAAATACGGTTACGACCCCGAAGAACAGTCTTATCATATGGAGAAGAGAGGGTTCCGGGATAAGCCTTACCGCAATATAATCGCCGTCAAAGAAGGGTCGGGCGGTAAAGATAAGATAATAATAGTCTGCGCGCACTATGACACTTACCGCGAAGCCCCCGGCGCCGACGATAACGCCTCGGGAGTCGCGGCCGTCCTGGAACTGGCCAGGCGCCTGCGCGGTATCGACCTGGACAAGACCGTTAAATTCATCGCTTTTACGAACGAAGAAGTCGACATCCTCTTCGATGACCCCGACACCGGCAGCTACAGGTACGCCAAAGAAGCGCGCGCGGCGCATGAAGACATAAAGGCTGTCCTGTGCATAGACATGATCGGCTATTACTCCGATAAGCCGGGTTCCCAGAAATGCCCCCTCATATTCAAGTTCTTCTATCCGGATAAAGGAAATTTCATCGGCATGTGTTCCGATATAGGGTCATATAACCTGCTTCGCAGGGTCGTCGGCGAGTTCAAGAAGGTCTCCGACGTTCCCGTAGAACATATGGCCGCGCCTGCGCCATTTGTGCCGGAGCTGTTCACCTCCGACAACCGGGCTTTCTGGACGTTCGGTTATGAATCGGTATGGGTAAGCGATACGTGCATATACCGTAACCCTTATATGCATACAAAAGATGATGCCTATGAGACGCTGGATTACGAAAAGATGTCCAGGGTCGTAGACGGATTATACAAAGTCGTCCTTAAGCTGGCCGGAAAGGAGGCGTGATATGGAACATAAGAGTCTGGGTAAGACGTCGACGGGAATAGAGCCGAACATGGCGGCGCTCCTTAGCTATCTGCTGGGTTTTATTACAGGGGTGATATTTTATCTTACCGAAAAAGAAAATAAGTTCGTCCGGTTCCACGCTATGCAGTCTATCATCGTGTTCGGAGTGTTGTTCCTGGCCGGAGTCATAATAGGGTTCATTCCCGTAATAAACGTGATATTCTGGGTGACGGAACTTGTCCTCTGGATGGTCCTGATGATCAAGGCTTATCAGGGTGAGATGTTCAAGGTCCCGTTAGCCGGAGATCTGGCGGAAAAGAGCCTATAACTATCCGATATCAAATGCGAAACAGAGCGCTTCCGGAGAAGGTCGGGCGTTTTTTTAAGACGTTATATCTTAAATTATTCAGGATAAACGATACGCCGCAGAAGGTGGCTACAGGACTGGGGTTGGGCGTATTTCTGGGGATAATACCGGGGACGGGGCCGCTCGTCGCCCTTTTTCTTGCGTTTGTCTTCCGGGTTAACCGTGCCGCCGCTCTTTTAGGAAGTCTTATTACCAACACCTGGATGAGCATACCCGTTTTTTTGCTGTCGGTAAAAATAGTAGCGATGCTGACCGGGCTGGAACACCAGGAGATCCACAGGCAGTGGGCCGTTTTTACAAAAGATTTCAGGTGGAGCGCGCTTCTCGATATTTCGATAT
>JAQUSE010000044.1 GCA_028715235.1 Candidatus Omnitrophota bacterium
TACCATAGGGGATACGCTTGCGAATGCGCAAAAGATGGCCTCCAGCGTTATGGAGAATGTCGCAAGCTCGCAGGAAAAAGCAAAACAGGCCGCCAAGGCGGCGACTGAAGCCGCGGCGAAGGCGCAGGAAGTTGCGCATCAGACCGCGGATACGGTAAAGAACGTATTCAAAAATCCTTTCGGTAAGTAGAATCAATGCGCGGCAAAAAAATAAGACCCGGTTTATACCGGGTCTTATTTTTTGTTCTACCGCTGTACTTATTACAACTTCACTACGTTTGTGGCTTGTTCGCCCTTAGGTCCCTGGGTGATTTCAAACTCGACGTCCTGACCTTCTTTTAAAGACTTAAATCCATCACCCTGAATAGCGCTGTGATGTACGAAGACATCCTTACCATTCTCAGGCGTGATGAAACCATAGCCTTTGGCGTCATTGAACCATTTCACTTTCTCTTTTACCATTATTTACTACCTCCCTTCCATCGAACTAATAGTAAATAACAGGTGCTACCTAATTTACTATCGTCGGATATTATATCCTTTTTTTAATTCGTTGTCCAGTAATATGTTAAAAAATATGGAAGTAGGCCAATTTGACGTATTGTGGTAGAATATACCCTATGGTCAAAGCAAAATTACCGAAAATAGCGATAGTCGGCAGGCCTAATGTCGGGAAATCCTCTCTCTTTAACAGGATAGTCGGCGCCAGGACCGCCATAGTCGAGTCTAAGAGCGGAACGACGCGCGACAGGCTGTATGCGGATATCAGGTTGAAGGACAGGTCCTTTACGCTTATAGATACGGGCGGGTTTGAGAAGGCGAAGCCCGGAGAGATGGCCGGGCTCATCCTGAAACAGCTTGAAAAAGCGATCCAGGAGGCCGACATAATAGCCTTTGTTACCGACGGCGCAGCCGGCATATTGCCTCAGGACAGGGATCTTGCGGCCGCTTTGAGGAAGACCTCAAAAAAGATATACCTTGTCGTGAATAAGATAGACGATGATTCGAAAATGTCATCCGCGCTCGAATTCTTTGAGCTGGGGTTGGGCGAGCCTTACGCCGTTTCCGCGGCGAATGGCGCAGGTGTAGACAGATTTCTCGAAGAGCTTTCGGGTTATACGGAGAAAAGCGACGCTGTCAGCGCGGCTAAAGGAGTGAAGGTCGCCATTGTCGGGAGGCCTAACGTCGGCAAGTCTTCATATATCAATTTCATCCTGAGCGAGGATAGGGTAATCGTCCATCCTACAGCAGGGACCACCAGGGACGCCGTTGACACGGATTTCAATTATAAGGACCGCGATTATGTGCTCATAGATACCGCGGGCATCAGGCACAACACCAAGCTGAATGAGGCGGCGGATTTCTACGGGAGCGTCCGTTCGAAAGAGGCGATAAGGCGCTCTGATGTGGCCATAGCTATAATAGACGGTTGCGACGGCTTAAGGGAGGACGACGCGCGTATATTAGAGTTCATAATAGAAGAGGGCAAAGGGCTCATAATCGCGGTGAATAAATGGGACCTGGTCCGCGGCGCCGGTATGCCGGAATATAAAAATATGCTGATAAAAAAGATGAGCGCCATCAGGAACTATCCGGTGACATTCATCTCATGCAAATCCGGCAGGAATGTCAGATCGAGCCTCGATCTCATATGGCCGATCTACGAGAAGGCAGGTATGACCATCAGGCCCGGTATGCTTCACGGCATCCTGGAATCGCTGAACAGCGCGCCGGAGATAAGGAACAGGCGGGTCAAATTTATCTTTCTCGCTCAGACAGGACAGCGTCCGCCGGCGTTAGTTCTGATGACGCGGCCCAAAGATTTCAGGATGATGAACGCTAACCTGAAACGCTTCGCGGAGAATTTTTTAAGGATGGCTTATGATTTCGAAGGCGTCCCCTTGAGGCTGGCGATCGAGAAACCGCCGAAACATTAAGAGCGCCGTTCTTCGGGTGTTTTTTTGCTTGGGATTTGATCTTTTAGGATGTATAATTTTAGCAAAGGAGCCGGTTATGCTTAGAAGGATGGCATTATTCTTACTTATAGGCTGTATGGCCGCGGGAGGATGCGCGACCATGAAGTCGGAGAAGGCATTTGAAAGCGCTTCTATGGGGATGTCAAAAGCGGACGTAATAAAGAAGGTGGGAAGCCCTGCGGTCATAAGAGGCGCCATCAGGAACGAGGCAGGTGAAAAAGTCGATGTCTGGGAGTATAGGGTCGGGAAGGCCAAGTCTTTCGAACAGGTGACGACGGAATCGTTCTTCACGGCGATGACAGCAGGCGCCGGGGCGCCGATACTTCTTTCATCGGCCGACAGGGATAATTACTGGTTCTATTTTGTCGACGGTAAATTCGCCGGGTGGGGGCGCGCCGGGGATTGGGGCCGTGACGGCGAAAAGATACGCGGGATGACATTTAAGCCGGGGAAAGATATATCCCTGACCATAGCGCCATTAAAGGAAAAATAAGAGGAGGCGTGAGATGAAAAAAGCGTTGTTGCTGGCGGTATTCCTGATCTTTACCTCAATATCGGTTTTTGCCGGAGGCCCTGGATGCGGAAGCGTGAAAGAAGACAGGGTCGAGTCCAGGGAGCAGATGACTATGAAGCCGGATACGATATTCCAGAAGGTAGGGGATTTCATAACCGGAGATTACGACGTCAACGGCAAGCCGCTCAAAAAGGTGGGAATATTGCAGGCCACGGCCGACGAGATAAATAAGATGAAGGCGGGCGGAAGGTAACGAGGACCTCTTGAAAGTCGATCCTATGTTTAAACCGGCGCTAACGATCGCTCTTATCGCATTGTCGGCGTATTTCGCGTGCGAAGGCCATGCTAAGGCCGTAGCCGAACATATATATATCGTCCCTGTCGGGGACGCGGACAGCAAAGTCGTAGCCGAGATTAAGGACAAACTTCCCTCATTCCTTTCCATGAGTTCAAATACGCTGGTGGACCCCGGGAAGGATCTGCCCGAGTCCGCTTACGATTCCTCGAGAAAGCAGTATAACGCCCGGGTCCTTTTAAAAGAGATCTCGCGGCGCGTGACCGTCGATACCGCGAATGAAAGGGTGCTCCTTATTACGGACGTAGACCTGTATATGCCGGAGACGGACTTCGTCTTCGGGCTCGCCGACGCGAAAAGAGGGATCTGCGTAATATCTTCGGCCCGTCTTAAGGACGAATTCTACGGCCTGAAACCGAATAAAAGAGCATATTATAACAGGGCCCTGAAAGAGGCAGCGCATGAACTTGGCCATTCCTGGGACCTCGGGCATTGCACGAACCCGAAATGTGTAATGTGCCTTTCAAATACTCTTGCCGACATCGATAAACAGAGAGATGAGTTTTGCCATGCCTGCCGGGATAAACTGCGCCTCAGGTATGAAAAGGCATTGGTCGATACGAAGGCGTTAATGCAGAGGTGGTGAAAGGAGGTATCGAAGATGTTGACACTTGTAAGGGCTATAGGGCTGATAGTTTTAGGGATGGGGCTTACCATTACGGCGGATCCGCGTGTGTTAAATATAGTGATAAACTTCTGGAAGGAGGGTAACAGGATATACGGCGCAGGCGCCGCGAGGCTTATCTTTGGGGTCATATTCCTTATGGCCGCCTCGAGCTGCAGGCATCCGGTCGTCATTACCGCGCTGGGTATATTGATGATCATAGGCGCCGCTCTAGTCTTCGCGCTTGGGCCGGCCAGGATAAAGGCTATATTAGGATGGTGGGAACAGAAGCCGCCGTTATTTGTACGCCTCCTCGGCCTTGCGCCGGCGGCTATCGGCGCGGCCATACTGTATTCGGCATGATACGCGCCCTCATCAGTATCGCAATATCCTGCGTTATCGTATCCTGCGCCGCGGCATTGCCGGAGGAAAGGGACCGCTATGAGATCGAAGGGCTGACCGGAGATATGCGCGGAGCTTCGGAGTTGATCCAGAGGCCCGACGGCAGATTATACGAGACCGGCAAACTGAAACTGGCGCTCATAAACAAGGGAGATATCACCTATGCCAGCAGGAAGAGCGCGTTCAGCAAGCCGGAAAATAAGCAGGTCCTGGGTTCCATAGTCTTCGAGGTGGATATAGTCAAGGTAGACGATGAGACTTATGATAACCAGATAAACCTCGGATTCGATTTTCCCGAAAAGGACGGCGCCGGCGCCGATACGGCATGGGCGCGCATGAAAGGCCGCGTGACCGTTGACCAGATAGCCGCTTTGAAGAAGAACAGGAAGACCGCTTTTGAGGCGAACCGGAAGGTCTCCGAGCTATTGTGGATCAATATGGTAGAAGAAGGCACAAGGTCGGATTATCAATACAGTGAGATGTTCAGGGAGACGAGTTTCAAGGAGGCCATCATAGAGATCGGGGGAAAATACCTGGATTACATTCCGGAGATATTTGAATTATTAATAGAGAAATATCCGGAAGGCGAAAAGATATTAAAGATGAGAGGTGAAGTAGCAAAAATTTAGAGTTAGATATATTAAGGTATTCCCTCGCCGGGGGAGTGAGATAACAGCGTCTCGGGATGATTTGCCTGAGCAAAATAACGGCAAATCACGGGACGATTTGTCAGAGTCAGGCTACAACAAATCGGGGGTGTGCGATGAGTCACGAAGAACATATAATACATCAGTTAAAGGAGATGCATAGCTCGCTTGCCCATACGGACAGGCAGGTGTCGAATGTGAGATGGCTTTTATACATAAATATAGCCATAATGATTTCCGCTGTATTGATTATCCTGATGAAACAGTCCTGAGGTATAGTATGGCCGCGTATATTTATGACAGGGTGTTATTGATCCTGACGCTGATCGTCGTGACTCCGCTCCTCATCCTCAGTTTGCTTTCGATAGTTATCGGGTATCCGCTTCATTTAATAAAAGAGTCCATAGTAGGCCGGCTCAAAAGGTGATGTTAAGCAATGCATAACGTGGTAATACGCCGCGGCGCCCCCGAAGATTCGGAAGATTTTTCGCGGCTTATGCTGTTGACGGGAGAAGACCTATATACAGGGATCCTGGGTAAGGATGCCGGGATCGTCCTGGGCAGGTTATTTAAGGAAAAAAGGAATTACTTCAGCTACGAACACTCGTATTTCATGGAGATGGACGGCGAGGTTGCGGGAATGACGTTGTTATACGATTATAAAACTACAAAAACCGAGTTCTTCCGTTTCGGATTTTTAATATTTAAATATATGAAATTAAGTTTCTTCCGCTATATTATTCCGCTGCTTAGGGCCGGCCGCGTATTGAACGGTTCAAGAGAAGGGGACCTGCATTCCAGCAACAGCGCCCTCTATCCGAAGTTCAGAGCTCAGGGCTTAGGCGAAAGGCTTTTCGGGATAGCCGAGGAGAAGGCCAGGCGCGAAGGCTTCAGGAGGATAGTCGTGAGCGTGAAGTACGACAATATCGCCGCGCTCTCTTTACGCAAGAAGCTCGGCTATAAAGTGGAGATGGAACTGCCGCCGCTCGATCTTGAGAACGGTGTTTTTAAGCATCTGCAGCTGGTGAAGGATATTATTTAAGGTGTTCCCGGAATTTGCATTTTTTTCAATGTATGATATAATTAAAAGACGGGTTTTAATAAAAAAGGAGGCGGGCATGAAGCGTATAGCGATAATGGCGATGGCTGTGTTATTCGCGTCAAGCGTGACGCTGGCGTTTGCCGAACAGCCGCAGAAAGAACAAAACCTGTTTAAGATAATCCAGGGCACGATTAAGTTCCCCCCGGCAAAGGAAAAGAACAGGGTAAAGATTCCGCCGATTAAAGTTAGTATGTTTCAGGACATGGCAACCAGGATCGAAGAGGGTTCAGCCAAAGCGCGTACCCAGTCTTTGAGGACCGCAAAGACGAAATAGAGAAATCATAAAATAATAGTAACCTGTTATGCGGATCCCGGGCGCATTTTGCCCAGGATCCGTTTTTTTACTTGCATAGTGAACGATTGTTCACTATAATAGTATGTATAAAAGGTTACGTAACCTTAATTAACCTTCCCTAACATTACGTAACATAAACAAGGGGCTCTATCATGATTAAAAGAGACGCGGAACTCTACGCGCATAAGATAAATAATTTTTATATGAAGAACAGGAGGATGCCGTCTTACTCCGAGATGCAGTCCATCTTCGGGTTCGCCTCGAAGAACGCGGTATTTAAAAGAGTCCAGGCGCTTATGAAGAACGGATTTATCGATAAAGACGCTAAGGGCCGCCTCATCCCGAGAAGCCTTGTCAAGCCCGCGCGCCTTTTAGGAACCGTAGCCGCCGGGTTCCCGAGCCCCGCGGAGGAGGAGCTCGCGGACACGATGAGCCTTGACGAGTACCTGATATCGAATCCCCAGGCCACTTACCTGTTGAAGGTGGACGGCGACTCTATGATCGACGCCGGCGTGCATCCGGGAGATCTGGTCCTGGTCCAGAGGAACCTGACTCCGAAAACAGGGGATATAGTCGTGGCGCATGTAGATAATGAATGGACGTTAAAATATTTTGAAAAAAAAGGCGGCCGGGTCGTTTTGAAAGCGGCCAATAAGAAATATCCTGTAATAACGCCTAAACAGGAACTTACGATAGCCGGAGTGGTCATAGCCAATGTCAGGAAATACAGATAAGGCGGAAGAATTCTTTACTCTCCACTCATATCCCAAAGCCATAGCCCATATAGATTGCGACGCCTTCTTTGCTTCATGTGAAGAGGCGCGCGACCCGTCTCTCCGCGGGAGGCCTGTCGTTACAGGCAAAGAGCGGGGAATAATAGCGTGCGCGAATTACAAGGCCAAGGCCCTGGGGATAAAACGGGGGGTGAGTCTGCGCGACGCTAAGCTCTTATGCCCGGAGCTCGTGATATTGCCCGGCGACTACGAGATGTATAGCGTATATTCCGAAAGGATGTTCGAGATAATAAGGCGTTTTACGCCAACCGTGGAAGAATTTTCCATAGACGAAGCGTTCTGCGACCTGACGGGCTTGAGGCGGCTATACAGAACGTCATATCAGGAGATAGCCCTGCGGATAAAGGACGCCATACATAAAGAGCTCGATATAACGGTTTCCGTAGGTCTTAGTCTCACTAAGACTCTCGCCAAGATATGCTCCAGGCATAAGAAGCCGGATGGCTTTACGCCAGCGCCGGGCTGCGAGCTCCACAGCTTCCTTAAGGGCATACCGCTGGACCGTGTCTGCGGATTCGGGCCGAACACGGTCAGTCTCCTTAATAAATGCGGTATATGCGATGTCTTTGGTTACGCGGAAAAATCGTTCGATTTCGCGGACAGGCTGCTCGGCAAGGTCGGCCGCGAGCTCTGGCAGGAACTGCGCGGCATACAGGTATACGGCATATCGGCAGAGAAGAAGGAGAAGTATCTCTCCATAAGCAAGACGAAGACTTTCAGCCCCGCCTCAAGCGACAGAGCCCTTGTAAAGGCGCACCTCATGCGCAACCTCGAATCCGCGTTCATAAAATTGAGACGGCATAAGTTGAGCGCCAAGGCGCTGTCGATATATCTGAGGACGAGGGATTTTAAAGGTATGGGCTTAAGCGGCGAGCTCGACAGGCATTCGTTTTCGACGCTCGATTTTACCCAGTTGTGCGGCCGCATGTTCGACAAGGTCTTTGAGGAAGGGGTCGTTTATAGAGCCACAGGAGTTGTTCTGTCAGATATAGTCCTTGAGGGCGCAGACTCGATGACGCTCTTTGACGATCCTGTTAAGATAGCCAGGATATCGGGCCTATCGAAAGCTGTCGACGAAATAAACGGGCAATACGGAAAATACGCCGTTCATCTCGCGTCTTCCGATCAGGCGCTCTCTGTAAAACGTCCGCATTCACGGAACGATACCGCGTGGCGCAAGACAACGCTCCTAAAAGGCGAGACATTCCGCCGCAGGCTCAGGCTCCCTCTTCTGAAAACGGCTGTGTGACCCGCGCACATTTTGCTTTAGATTTGCGCTTTTAAGAGGTATAATCCTTGCCAGGAGGTGTAGCATGAAAAAGACTATGATATGTGCGGCTGTTTTTCTATTGGCCGTTGCAACGGTCTTGACAAACAAAGCGTATTGCGAAACCCCCGAAGATTATTACAAGTCAGGAGTAGAGTTGTATGATCATAACAGGTTCGGAGACGCCCTGACAGAGTTCGAAAAGGCCATAAAACAGGATCCGGGCTATGCCCCCGCTTACTTTAAGACGGGATGCGTATATGTGATACTGAACCGGTTCCAGGAGGCGGTCGACTATTTTAAGAAGGCGATCGAATTAAATCCGGGTTTTTCGGCCGCGTACCAGGCCATGGGCGAGGCATACTATTCCATGGGAAACAGGGAACTCGCGATTGCGTCGTTTGAAAAAGCAATAAGCATAAATCCCGGATTTTTCATACCTTACAACAGCCTTGCCGACATCTACGTATCCGATAATAAGCTAGACCAGGCAGTGCCATTCCTGGAAAAGGCCCTGCAGATAAATCCGTACGATTATTATGCTAACTACAAATTAGGGAAGATATATCTGAAGCTGGCAAAGTATCAGGACGCGATAAAATATTTCCAGAGGACGTCGCAGATAAACCTGAGATTTGCCGGCGCGTACTTCGACACCGGTGTCGCCTATAATATGCTGAACGATGCCCAGCAGGCTCTCCTGTATTTCCGCGAAGCGCTTAACCAGGATCCCAGCTACGCCGACGCGTATTATGAGGCCGGTGTTGCGCATAATAAACTCGGGCAGTTCAAAGAGGCCAGGGAGAACCTGATAAAGGCGGAAGATTTGTATAAATTAAAAGAAGACCAGATCGGCGCCCGGAAGGCAAAAGAAGCTTTGAGTAAAATAAGCCGATACGAGAAGCTATCTATGGTCAGGAAAAGAGTTTTAATCGTCGATGATGAAGTAGATTTTATTGAAATATTAAAAGTGAGGAGATCGGAA
>JAQUSE010000045.1 GCA_028715235.1 Candidatus Omnitrophota bacterium
CATGAATTTCTCCGCCCATGCCTGGCCGAGATTGACCATCGTATCAGAGCCTTTAACCTGGATAGAATTATTCTCTTTTGCCGCGAACGCGGATGACGCTAGCGTCAGCGCTATAAGAACTACTATTAACTTTTTTAACATTTTCTTCTCTTTCTGACTGATCAGCCGGAAGAAGTGACAATTTTATCCTTCGAGCGAGGCCTACCGGCTTAACTCCCGGCCGAGTCGAGAAGTTCTCGACTCGTATGCTTTAAAACAATTACTCGCTCGAACAATAAACCCCGCTGTTGTTTATATTGTAATATATCAATATTACGTCTGCGTGAGTGTGATGTTAAATCTGTGTAAATTACTGCCGGTTACGAGGAGATGTGATATACGCAGGTTATTTAGGAAGCGTGAAGTAGAACTTCGACCCGAAACCCTCGACGCTTTCTACGCCGACTTTCCCTCCGTGTAATTCTACGATATGCTTGACGATAGAAAGCCCGAGCCCGGTACCGCCCAGTTCGCGCGAACGCGCCTTGTCGACCCTGTAGAACCGCTCGAATATCCTGGGAATATCTTTTTCGGGAATGCCGGCGCCTGAATCTTCAACGGTGATCTTCACTTCACCGTCTTTTTCCTCGCCGACGATCCTGATGCTCCCTTTATCCTTATTGAATTTTATCGCGTTATCGATCAGGTTGGTCAATACCTGCTCTATCCTGTTCTCATCGGCCATGACCGAGATCCCCGGCGCCAATTCGTTCATCACTTCTATACTCTTCTTGCGCAGCTGCGATTTAAACCCCAGGATAATCCCCTCGGCCAGCCGTCGCAGGTGTATCTCTTTCTTCTCAAGCGCGATCTCTTTCGATTCGAGATGCGACAGGGAGAGCAGATCGTCGACCAGGCTATTGAGCCGCTCGGCGTGCTCCTGGATGATCCTTAAGAATTCGCGGCTATTTTCCCTGTCATCCACTGCGCCGTCTAAGAGCGTCTCTACGAAACCTTTGATCGATGTGAGCGGCGTCTTCAATTCATGGGATACGTTGGCGATGAAATCGCTCCGGATAGTCTCCAGCCTCCTGATCTGGGTTATGTCATGTATGACTACCAGGCATCCCGAAACGTCTTCATTGTCGAAGATCGGCGCGGCGTTCACCTCAAATATCCCGCGAATGGGATAGACAAGCTCGATATGGGCTGAGGCAACCTGTCCATCCCGCAAAACGGCGTTTATGACTTCTGAGATATCGTTATTGCGTATCGTTTCCAGGAATGCCCTTCCATGCGCGTCTTTCTTTAATACGCCGAATATCTTCTCTATAGTGGGATTGATGGAGACGATACGCCCCTCTCTGTCTATTATTATGACCCCTTCGACCATGCTGCTGAATATCGCCGCGAGTTTCTGATTCTGGGCCTTGATCTCGGTTATCTTACTTTCTATGTCCTCTGCCATATTATTAAGCGTGTCTGCCAGCTCTCCCATCTCATCTTTGGGGCCCTGTATGATCCTGCGGCTGAAATCGCCTTTTGAAAATCTGCGTGAGATCTGGATAATCCGTCTTACCGGCTTCATGGTATTCTGCGCTACCAATGAACCCAGGACAAATGCAAGCGCCAGGGCAAATAGAAATCCCGCGGCGACTATCTTTCTTATGGCTGAAAGCGTCTGCTGTACGCTTTCCAGGGTAAGAGCTAACCTCAATACGCACTCGGGCCTCTCCTTATTTTTAAGCAACAATGCCGCATAGAGCATATCGATCTTCAGGGTCGGGGAATAACGGATATCCGTGCCTGTGCCGCCGTCCCGGGCGCTCCTCACCTCCGGCCGGTTCAGGTGGTTTTCCATTCTCGAGATATCTTCAGAGGTTTTCCCGGAATCCGCGAGGACTTTGCCGCGGTCATCGATGACGGTGATCCGGCATTTAGCCTTAAGACTGAGCTCTCTTACCAGCCTGATCAGAGAGGCATGTCCTTCCTCATTAAGGATATCTGCGGTGATCCGGCTCCCGATCAAATTTGCCTGCGTGATGAGGGTGTCCTTGATATTGCGGAGGGAATTCTCTTCCAGGTTCCTATCGAGGAAGAATGCCACCAGACCAAATGACGTCAATATTACAACGGCATACGATAGGATCAGTTTTGATTTAAAACTTATTTTTGCCGCCATCCGACACCCGGTCTTCGTCGTCGAACCTGTACCCGTAATTCTTGACTGTCACAATGCGCCCCGATTCGCCCTTCAGCTTCTTTCGGAGCGTCGTTATGTGCACATCCACCGTGCGCGTCTGTATCTCCGAGGCCTGGTCAAAACCCCAAATATTATCCAGCAGATAGTCGCGCGACAGGACCCTGCCCTTAGCCTTTATGAGCGTCTTTAGAAGTTCAAACTCTTTGGAGGTGAGCTCTATTGCCTTGCCTTTAACCGTCACCGCTATCCTGGACAGGTCGATCACGAGGTCGCCCGCTTTCAATATATCTTGCGGCTTGCCCTTATCGCCCGCCCTGCGCAAAACCGCTTTTATACGCGCTATCAATTCCCGAGGGCTGAAAGGCTTTGTAATATAATCATCGGCGCCCAATTCAAGTCCGACGATCTTATCCGATTCCTGGCTTTTCGCTGTAAGCATTATTACGGGGATAACTGTTGTTTTAGGATCCGCTTTAAGGACTTTGCATACCTCTAAGCCATCAATGCCGGGAAGCATAAGATCTAGGATGATCAGGTCGGGCCGTCCGCTCTTTACCGCCGCCCCGGCGTCTTCCCCGCTTCGGACGGATATAGTCTTAAAGCCTTCCTTCTTGAGGTTGTACTCCAGCATCTTGACTATATCTTTTTCGTCTTCGACGAGCAGTATGGTCGCTTTCATCGCTCTCCTGAAAAATAGAGGATTCTCGTGGATATTCTATCAGACTATTATCCGCAAGACAATGGTATTGTTTCTGCGCGGTAATTTTATCGGTAGGCAGGTTTGAGTATAGCTCGCAAAAATTTCATTACGCGGCCGGCTTTATTTATCGCCTGTTAACTTCTCGGGATGATGTTTGACGACCTCGGCCTGGACCATATAGATCACATCTTCCGCGATGTTGGTAGCGTGATCGCATATTCGCTCAAGGAACCGGGCTATCAGGAGAAGCTGAACAGCCCTTGGAGCCGTAGAAGCGTCTTTAGCCATATAGTCTTCTATCAGCTCTTTTGTTATCAGATTCCGCAGCTTATCGGCCTCGCCGTCGGATAATATGACCTTCTTGGCCAGTTCCACGTCACCCTTTACAAATGAGTCCACAGCCATCTTAACCATATTTTGGGCTACTACCGTCAGTTTAGGGATATCGACTAAAGGTTTAAGCAAAGGTTTGTTGACTATCTCAAGCACGCGCTGCGCTATGTCTACGGCGATGTCGGCTATCCTTTCAAGCTCGGCGTTTAATTTCATGCCGGTTGTGATAAAGCGCAGGTCTTTGGCCAGGGGCTGGTGTCTCGCGATAAGATCTACACATTTTTCGTCTACGACCAATTCAAGCCTATCGATATTGTTATCATTCTCTATTACCGCTTTTGCCAGTTTCGCGTCCCTCCCCTTTAACGCTTCTATGGACTTATGGATGGCATCCTCGGCAAAGATCCCCATCTTCAATATATCCTGGTTCAGATCCTTTAATTCTTCGTCAAAATGTCTTTTCATTGAAATTTCCCCTTTTTTCGCTATGAAATTTCATCCCGAGCCGCTGTCATCTAATTCCCGCGGCGAGGGACTACCTTATCTCTGTTTCTGCAGGTCAAAATGTATCTTCCGCGGAAGCTCCGTTCTGATACGAAGCACGGCCTCTTGCGGCGGAAATTTTTCGTCTATCGGGATTGCCCGGATCTTCACGTAATCGTCCTTATCCAATATGCCGGTAAACCGGTAGACAAAAGGCGTTGTGCCTATTAATTTTCCGTCCCACTTGATCCTGGCCTCGCCCGGCCCGGCAGTGACCCGTATCTCGTATCCGTTATATTCATACGACTTGCCGTTATACCAATAATTGTTCGGCTCCACCGGATTGAGCTGAAAAGAGCCCAACGCGGAGACAGCATCGGAATTGCGTATTTCATCGACAGACGCGCACGACGACAATAATAAACAAACGGCGATACATGCGATAATTTTCATCCGAACCTGCCTGTTATGTAATCCTCGGTGATCTTTTTAGCCGGTTTCGTAAACATTATACTCGTTATATTATACTCCACAAGCTCCCCCAGCATGAAAAAAGCCGTGAAGTCGGAGATCCTTGCCGCCTGCTGCATATTGTGGGTCACGATAATTATGGTGTACTTTTTCTTCAGCTGTTGTATCAATTCCTCGATCTTCAGCGTCGCGGTAGGATCCAGCGCCGAAGCAGGTTCATCCATAAGTATTACCTCGGGCTCGACCGCCAGGGCCCTTGCTATACAAAGCCTTTGCTGCTGGCCGCCGGAAAGCTCGAAGGCGTTTTTATTGAGCCTGTCCTTCACCTCATCCCATATGGCTGCGTCTTTCAAACTCTTTTCCACCCGATCCTGTATATAGTATCTATCCTTTACGCCGTTTATCCTTAAGCCGTACGCCACATTATCGAATATCGTCTTCGGGAAAGGGTTTGATTTTTGAAATACCATTCCTACTTTACGCCTTATATTTACAACGTCTACATCTTCATCGTAGATGTTCTTGCTATCCAGTATTATCCGCCCCTCAGCTCTCGCGCCGAGTATAGTGTCATTCATGCGGTTTATGCTGCGCAAAAACGTAGACTTACCGCATCCCGACGGTCCGATGATGCCGGTCACTTTATTTGTGGCGATATCCATCGACACATTTTTTAACACCTGCATCTTGCCGTAGTAAAAATTAAATTTCCCGACCCTTATTTTAACATCTTCCATTGGCTCACTCCACCCTGACCTTTCTTAAATGATACCGCAAAATCACGGCGCATAGGTTCATAATGAACACAAGCGCGATCAATACCAGCGCTGATCCGTACGCTATAGGCCTTACTTTGCTTATCGCATGGTGCTGGGTCGACATTATATAGAGATGGTATGGAAGCGCCATAAATTGGCTAAATACGGATTTTGGCAAAAACGGCAGAAAAAACGCGGCCCCCGTAAAAAGTATGGGCGCCGTCTCTCCGGCGGCGCGGGACAAGCCCAGTATGGTGCCTGTTAACATGCCCGGTACGGCATACGGCAATACATTCGTCTTTATCGCCTGCCATTTAGTCGCTCCCAACGCGAGAGCGCCCTCCCTATATGAATTAGGAACGTTCTTCAGCGCCTCTTCGCTGGCCGTGATAGTCCATGGCAGCGTCATAAGCCCGAGCGTCAATCCCGCCGACAGCACGCAAGTCCCGAACTTCATCATCTGGACGAATAATATCACGCCGAAGAGCCCATATACTATTGAAGGAACTCCCGATAAATTGCGGATAGCCATCCGGATCAGCCGCGTTATCTTGCCGTCTACCGCATATTCATTTAAATAAACAGCGCATCCCATCCCTAAAGGGATCGCCAGTAAAGCCGTTATAAGAGTGACTAAAAAAGTGCCCACTATAGCCGGCAATATACCTCCTTCGGTCATGCCGTTCCTGGGCATGGACGTCAGGAACTCCCAATTTATCACGCCGATACCCTTGCTTACAATGTCATACAGAATGACTATTAATACAGCCATGACGACGCCTATGCATAGCCTGAGGATATTGAAACCCAAGCCGTTCCTTAGCTGTTTTGTTTTAACGGAGTTCATTTTAATACTCTCTGGTATTTATGCAAGACAACATCCGATATCATGTTTATAATGAACGTTATTATGAACAATACAAGACCTATGCCGAAGAGCGCGTAATAATGGGTTGTGTTGTACGGCACCTCGCCCAATTCTATAGCTATCGTCGCGGTCATAGTCTGGACAGACTGCAAAAAACTGTGCGGCATAGCGATTGCGCAGCCTGTAGCCATTAAGACCGTCATAGTCTCGCCTATAGCCCTTCCCATCCCGAGCATGCTGGCGGCGATTATACCGGAAAGGGCGGCCGGTATCTTTACCCTGACGAGCGTCTGCCACTGTGTGGCTCCCAGCGCGAGCGACGCCTCCTGGAATGATTTGGGGACGCTGTTAAGAGCGTCTTCCGATAAACTTATAATCGTAGGCAAGGCCATAACGGCGAGAAGGATCGAGCCGTTAAGCGCGTTTAAACCGCTCGAGAGATGGAATACCCTGGCGATAAGGGGTCCTACCAATACTATCCCAAGAAAACCTATTACCACAGAGGGTATCCCCGCAAGTATCTCCACTATAGGTTTCGCTATCTCCCTGACGCGCTGGCTCGCAACGTCCGAAAGATAAGCCGCTGTCCCTATGCCCAGCGGTACAGCTATAAGAAGCGCGCCTATAGACACCATGAGTGTGCTCACGAACATAGATAATATGCCGTACGAAGGCTTTACAAATGTGGCCGTCGGGTTCCATACCGCGCTGAATAGAAATTCACCGAGTCGCACATCTTTAAAAGCGGGAAGAGCCTTAGTGACCAGCAGTATAAATATGCCGATGAGGATAAATATTACCAATAACCCGTTAAAAAAGAACAGGCCATGGATAAGCTTCTCCTTAATACTTCGACAGAGCTCAGTATTAACCCTGAGCGAAGTCGAAGGGTTAAGATTGTTATGTTTAGCCATGGCCTGTTATTACCTTTACTATTTATTATCCGGCTCCCAGATTCGTCTCTAAATCTTTCGGCCTCATCGGGCTTTCCCTTATTCGTCCCGACCTGCCCAATGTCTGGTCGTTATACGTCTGGTATTCGTCCGGTATGGCAAAAAAGCCTTCTTTCTCGACTATCGCCTGGCCTTCGGCGCTCAATTCAAACTCGAGAAAACTTTTAGTCAATCCCTTGGGGGTATTATTGATATACTGGTTCAACGGCCTGGTTATCGGGTACCGTCCGCTCTTGACGTCAGCCATATTGAACGGATCGTAATAAGTAGCGCCGACCTTGGTCGCTACCTTTAATACTTTTATGCCCGTTGCTTCTCTGGCGTAGCCTACGCCGACATATCCTATACCTGAAGCGTCCTGTTTTAAGGCCTCGGCTATCTGCGCGTTGCCGTTCATGCTCTTCAGATTTGGCGAGTACTCCCCGAACATGACGTTTTCTTTCATGAAGTCATATGTTCCGGAATTCGATTGCCTGCCGTAGAGAGCGACAGGAAGGTCATTCCCTCCCACCTCGCTCCAGTTTTTGATCTCTCCCCTGTATATCTTTCCAATCTGATCTACCGTAAGCCCATCGACGGGGTTCCGGGCGCTTACTATTATGCTGAGGGCGTCTATAGCTACGACTATCCTCTTAGGATCGACGCCTTTTTTGTTTGCCTGCTCCACCTCGCTGGCCTTTATCTGGCGGGACGCGTTCGCGATATCGCAGTTTTTGTTTATAAGGGCGGCTATGCCTGTGCCGGACCCTCCTCCTGTAACCGCGATACCTGTGCCGGGTTTCTTATCCATATATACTTCGGCCAGTTTCTGCACCATATTGATAAGGGTGTCGGAGCCCTTTATCTGCGCCATATCTTCAGCCCTGAGACACAAACCCGGCGCTAAAAATAGAAGCGCCGCCATCGCTAATGTTGTTTTAAGTCTACTCATCGATATTCCTCCTGGTTAAGTAAACGAGCCTGCTAACACTTTAATATTACTATTTAATTGTTACGATCATGTGACGCGCCTGTAAATTATACGTAAATTTACCAAAGCGCTAGAACTTGGTTACAAGGTCGATCTGAAGCTCATGCCACGGGTCAAGCTTGTCCCATGACTTGATCGGCTTCATCCAGTAATATTCGATGTTTAAGCCGGTATTCTTGAATAACTGGTATTCGAATGCCAGATTAATACCTTTACCGTTCGTGCCGCCTTCGGACGGTAAGCCGTTTGTGTTAGCGCTTGTTCCGGCCGCGGTATAGGTGCCGAATCCGTAGAAGTCCGAATCCGGGGTAAAGTCGGTAACAGCGTCGCGCTCTATGTAACGCCATTCCGTCCTGAACTTCCAATCTCCAGGGGCCTTCAGCTTCTTTTTGCCTATGTAAGTTCCCAATAAGAACCCGTTGTTCTGATCGGAACATCCCATATTGTGCACGAAATCGGCGTAGAAACCGTGCGGGAACGCGATATCCATAATCTTCGCGTTGTCCACTTTGAGCAGGATATCGAACAGGTAATAGTTGAACCTGTCTGTATTCGTCGGATTGTCAAGTCCGGCGCCGTTCCACCAGCGCGAGTTTGTGCCGGCTGATCCGGTAGGGGCCTTGTTTTTAAGGTGCGTGAAATCCCACATGGTGAGGGCCAGGTTCACTTTTGTATCGAGCGGTCCGAACGGCGCCGTCTTCCCTCCGACCTGGTATCCGAATAAGAGAGGATCCGCGCTCATGCTGGCGGCCTCATCTAACCAGTGAAATCCAATATTGGAGTAGAGATTTATGTCGGGCAGTATGCCGCTCTTCAGGTCCGGGGATACATACTGGAACGCTATGCCGTTCAAATTTATGTCCGAGTCCCATACGAGCTCGGAGTTTTCATATGGATTGACAAACCTTCCCAGCCAGAGCTTGGCGTCGCTGAAATACTCTCCGTAATCCCTGACGATCTCGCTGGGCGCCTCGGCCCTGATATAGTACTGGTCGAACATCACATAATCTTTAGTGAAGTAGCCGTCGAGAGTGTCGTTCGTGGACCTGGCGCTCGTCGCTCCGCCCGCGAACCTCACCCCGCCGTACATGAAGTCATTTATCTTCCCCTCCATGTAGAACCGGCCGCGCACCCTCTCAGATCGGAAGAGCG
>JAQUSE010000046.1 GCA_028715235.1 Candidatus Omnitrophota bacterium
TTATCTACCAGGAACCCCAGCCCAATCACTCTGCGGCTCTTAAGCGTGAAGCTCAGATCAAGCGTTGGACTAAGAGCAAGAAGATAGCGCTGATAAGCGGCAATCTCACCGAACTTTCAAGGCTTAGTGTCTCTCGAGACTAATAATCTCTGGAATAGGCCGATTTATCTCTGATCCGGCTTATTTTTTGGAGCGTGTAGTAAATGGCCCTTCGGCAGGCTCAGGGCCATACTGAGCGAGCGAAGCGAGTCGAAGTATGGTATTTTTGCGATATGTGGCTGGATTAACGCTGGCATGATGGCCATTTACCAGGAATTGGTCCTGCGACGCGCGAAAACCTCTCCAAAGCGGGGTGCGAAGCCGAGCAGGGTTGAAGGCCTTTTAGATTACTTCGGCGCTTCGCGCCTCGCAATGACGATTATTTTTTCAGGGGTACCCCTGAAGTATGTTCGAACAAGGCGGAGAACACACCGCCATTTTTTGCCTGTAGATTTCGTCAGGGCAAAAAATGATCCCGAGTAGCCATAGTTAGACCGAGACTACGAGGGACTATCGCTAAAAGGACGCCAGCTCCTGCGAAAATTTCAATAAGGAAAAACGTTTCCCTTCTCTTATACATCTTATTCTTTTCATCCCCATATCTCCTATTGACATATCGCCAGTAAAGTTGTAACATATTATCCGACGGAGAGTTAAGATGAAGAAATTTGTTAAAATATTGATCGTGCTGGTCCTGGCGGCGGCGATATATTCGCTCATTCCTGTGGCCTCGCTATATATGATGAAGGAGCCCGAGCCGTATACGAACGACCGGGCAGTCAGCCGGCTTGCCGGTAACGAAGGGGACAACTTCGAGTTCATCGTCCTCGGCGACAACCACGCGGGGCTCATATACAATGACAGCGCCACTCTAAAGCTTGCCCGCCATATTAACAAGGAAGACAGGTTCAAGAAGCTCCCGATAGATTTTGTCGCCGTTTTAGGCGATGTCACCCTGGACGGCGCCGAGTGGGACTATAAGACATATAACAAGATACGCTCCCTGATAAAATGGCCCGTTGTGAGCGCTATAGGCAACCACGACGACGATAGGGGCGGCATAAAGTTCTTTGAAAAATATATCGGGAAGTATGAAATGGCCTTTGCCGACAGGAATTCGTATTTTATCATCGCGGATAACATATCCGGCGATATCGATGAGGAGAAGTTCGCGTGGCTCGAGAAGGAGCTGGAGAGGTCCCAGGCGTACGCTCACAGGTTCGTGATGCTGCATAAAGCGCCGCTCTCCCCGTATCAGCAATCGTGGTACAGGCCGGAATTGAGTCCTTGGTCCTATAAGTTCATGAAACTCTGTGAAAAGTATAAGGTCGATATGGTATTGTCGGGCCACGAACATATGTTCAAAGAAGGCCGGTACGGCGGGGTCACATATATAACGTCCGGCGGCGGCGGGATGTTCATCCAGGTGCCGGAATCGGACGGCGGGTTCCTGCATTATGTGGTCGTCAGGGTATACGGCGATTACGTGGATTACGAGGTGCGAAAGATATTCCCGCCTCTCTGGGAGTTCCTGACATACTATATGTGGAAAGAGCTCCTCTATTTTGTTAAAGACGTTCTCTACTGACAGATCCCGACAATGCGCATATTAAGAGACTACATATTAAAAGAGTTCTTTCACTCCTTCTTCATGTCGATCGTCGTATTCACGTTCGTTCTCCTCGTCGGTAATATCATACAGCTCGCCGACCTCGTCATAAATAAGGGCGTGGATATGTTCTCCGTCCTGAAATTATTTTTATACCTTATACCGTGGCTTTTAAGTTTCACCCTGCCGATAGCCACGCTCACCGGCGTCATACTAACATTCGGGAGGTTCTCAAGCGACGGCGAGCTTACGGCGATGAAGGCGAGCGGGGTCGGCCTGTACAGGATATCGGTTCCCGTGCTGCTCCTTGGCGTGATATTCAGTTTTACCGCTTTCTTTATGAACGACCAGGTGTCGCCCGAAGCCAGTTTCGCGTCGAGGAGGGTCGTAAGGGACATAGGGATGCGCAGCCCCACCGCTTACCTGGAGGCGGGCACTTTCATAAGGGGCTTCGGAAATTACGTCATATTCATCCACGAAGTAAAAGGCAATATACTGAAAAATATCAGGGTCTACCAGCCCCAGGAGGGGAAGGCGACGCGCACGATCGTCGCGGAATCCGGGGAAGTCAATACCATGCCGGACAAAAACCTGGTGGAACTGAGGCTCTTCAACGGGACGAGCGAAGAGCCGTCGCCTACGGAACCGGACAGCTTCTATAAATTGAATTTCAAGACGTACAATATGACGCTCGACCTATCGAAGATAATCAAGAAAGAGAAGGTCAATAAGAAGACGAGGGAGATGACCATAAAGGAGCTTAAGGCGGAGATAAGGCGTTCCGTGTCGCAGGGGATAGACCCGACGCCCCTCTGGGTGGAGATATATAAAAAGGTCAATATGTCGGTGGCGTCGTTCGTCCTCGTACTCGTCGGGATACCGCTGGGTATAAGGGCGCACCGCAGCGAAAAATCGATAGGCTTCGGCATCAGCCTTGTGATATTTACGGTATACTGGGGGATGTTCCTCGGAGGGATAGCGCTTGCCCTGCGCGGGACGGTCCCGGCGTTTGCCGGCGTGTCGCTGCCCAACGCCGTTTTCTTATTATTGGGAGTAGTGTATTTTGCGCATACCGCGAGAAAATAAAAGGGGGAAATGATGGGACTGAAGAGCCAGTATCAGATGAAGATCAAACAGAGGCAGAAGAGGCAGAAATCGAGGAAGAAATTGGCGGCAAAAGGCGAGAACTTGAATGAATATTATTACGGGAAGTACTACATCAAACTCGGAAAGTCATGAGTGAAGTTTTTGACGTCGTTATAGCCGGCGGCGGCCCGGCGGGATTGACGGCGGGCCTCTACGCATCGAGGGCGCGGATGAAGGCCGTGCTGCTGGAGAAGTCCGGCCTATGCGGCGGCCAGGCGCTGTTGACCGAGAGGATAGAGAATTTTCCCGGATTTCCTGACGGGATAGGCGGGGCGGAGCTTTCGGATTGGATGGCTAAACAGGCATGCCGTTTCGGACTCGAGGTAAGGACGGCGGAAGCTATTGCCGTTGCGGGAAATAAGGACGATAAGGGCGCGTTCTCGGTTAAGCTTGCCGAAGGCGGAGAACTGAAAACCCTCTCCCTGATAATAGCGACGGGCGCGCGATGGAATTTATTGGGCATACCCGGAGAGAAAGAGCTGACGGGCAGGGGCGTCTCTTATTGCGCTACATGCGATGGGCCGCTCTTCAAGGGTAAGGACGTCGTAGTCGTCGGCGGAGGAGACACGGCCCTCGAAGACGCGTTATTCTTGACGAAATTCGTTAACAAGGTGACGATCGTCCACCGCCGAAACATGTTAAGGGCGACAAAGATACTGCAGGAGCGGGTGAGAGAGAACAAAAAGATAGAATTGTGTCTTGATTCTGTGGCGACGGAGATAACCGGCAAGGGCAAGTGTGAAGCTGTTAAGATAAAAGACGTAAATACCGGTAAAACAGGCGAATTGAAGGCGAGCGGGGTATTTATTTTCATAGGGATTACGCCTAATTCCGATGTCGTAAAGAATGTGGTAAAGACGGACGAAAAAGGATATGTAGTCACGGATGACGATATGCGGACGTCTGTAGACGGCATATTTGCCTGCGGCGATGTAAGGAAGAAGCTCCTGAGGCAGGTCGTTACGGCGACAGGCGACGGCGCCACTGCGGCATTCAACGCCGGGCATTACGTCGACAGGCTGAAAGGGGTGGAATACCCCGGGGCGGGAAAATAGTATTGACGGAATTTTTGTTTTGTGTTAGGTTATTTAAAAATTAGCACCAGAAGTCATACAATAGTGCCGAGATAGCTCATTGGTAGAGCGCCGCGCTGAAAACGCGGGCGTAGGCAGTTCAATTCTGCCTCTCGGCACCATTTTTTTCCTGTAGACTTTGTCGGGGCAGAAAATGATCCTGAGGAGGATGCAGTTAGACTGCAGTCCGACGAAGGACCTATATCAGCTCGCTAGTTATTGTAGGCAGGGCGAGTTCCGCCGGGTACTATTATGCGTACTCGCGTTATATGCCTTATGTTATACCGGGCATATTGGCTATTTATCTTCGCGCCGGCAAACGCGAACCTGGTCTTCCCGCTAATATTAGCCATTTTAATAATAGGATCATTTCCCCTGGACCGGGCCGATACAGATAACCTAAGGACGCTAACTTATGGTAAAATGATGTGGGTGGAGAGGTACCTTCAATATGAAGACGTGCCATCCGCTAATGCGTCGGCCGGATTCGCCGTGTACCCCACCAATCAGGAAACGGATTTAAGGGGTAAGCTCGACTATTTAAAAGAAAGGGGCCTCAACCTGTACTTGAGGGCCCGGGACTGATATGAAAGCGCGAAAAGATAAAGTGGTATTTAACGGCAGGCTGATAAAGCTGATCGTGAAACGTGTGAAGCTCCCGAACGGATATGTAGCAACTCTCGAGACGATAAAACATCCAGGGGCGAGCCTTATCGTTCCTCTTCTATCCAAAGACAAAGTGGTATTGTTGAGGCAGTTAAGGCCCGTCATTAATTCTTATATCTATGAACTGCCGGCCGGCACCATCGACGGCAATGAAACCCCGCTCGAGTGCGCGAAGCGGGAGATCGTGGAAGAGATCGGATACTCGGCCGGAAAATTCACGCTTCTCGGGAAGATATATCCGGTTCCCGGATATTCGACAGAGCGGATATTCATATATAAAGCCCGGCGCCTTAAGAAGGCGGAACTTAAGAACGAGAAAGACGAAGTGATAGAGTCCCGCGTATTCACTAAAAGCGGGATCAGGAAGCTGTTCAGGGAAGGCAGGATAGTGGACGCCAAGACGATAGCGGCATTCGCGTTCTGCGGCTGGTTGTGAGGAAGGGAAGGTTATGGGGGATAAGACGATACAATTAAGAAGCGGCAGGCTCGGCAGGATAATGCCCGGCCACCCGTGGATATTCAAGAACCAGGTCCGCAAGACCGATGCCGCCATAAAGCCGGGAGAACTCGTTTCAATAGTAGACTCCGGGAACAAATTTATCGGCGTCGGGTACTATAATCCCAGGTCGGAGATCTCCGTCAGGATACTCAGTTTTGAAAAGGCCGGGATAGACAAAGAGTTCTTTCACCACCGGATAGAGGCGGCCTATAAGAAGAGAGAGCCTCTGTCGGGCGTGACCGACGCGTACAGGGTGATATTCAGCGAAGCGGACGCTTTGCCGGGGCTGATAGTCGACATATACCGCGATACGGCGGTATTCCAGGTCCTGACGCTCGGCATGGAGAAGTTCAAGCCTGTCATTATAGACGGCCTCATGTCGATATTAAAACCGAAGCATCTGTACGAAAAGAGCGAATCTCCTTTCAGGAAGATCGAAGGATTGAAGGACATCAAGATATGGCACGGCGCGCCCGGAGATACCGTGATAGAGATACGCGAAGGACGGGCGAAGTTTCTGGTAGACATAGAGAACGGCCATAAGACGGGTTTTTACCTGGACCAGCGGAAGTCGCGCCTTGGGCTGGAGGGCCTCGCGAAAGGGAAGAACGCGCTCGACCTCTTCTGCTATACCGGGGCATTTTCGGTCTCCGCCGCCCTCTACGGCGCGAAGAGTGTCCGCGGCGTCGACATAAAAGGGGAATGGCTCTCTCTCGCCGGGAAGAACGCTGTCCTGAACGGCGTCTCCGGCAATATTGAATTCATAAAAGAGGACGCGTTCAAGGCATTAAAAGAGATACACGCTTCCGGTGAAAAATTCGACCTCGTTATAGTGGATCCCCCGTCGTTTTTAAAGACAAGGGGATCCCTGGTGAGCGCGTCGAAGGGGTATAAAGAACTGAACACGCTTGCCATGGGGGCATTAGCGGAGGAAGGGATCCTGGCGACTTTCTCCTGTTCCCACAGCATGCCCAACGAGACCTTTTCGACGATATTGAAAGAGTCGGCTGCCGCCGCGGGAAAGTCGTTCTCTATACTTAAGAGATGCCATCAGGCGGAAGATCATCCCATAGTCAGGGCGATACCAGAGACGGAATATTTGAAAGGGTATTTCCTGAAGATGCAGAGATAGGCTCCCGCATACGTTTCTATTTGTCAAATGCGCGCTTATCGGGTAAAATATTCATATCTTAATGAGGATATACATATGATAAAAAATATAGCGGTTGTTTTAACGGTCATGATGTGCGCGGCCGCGGCGACTCCATGCTATTGCCAGGATGAGGCCGAAGGCCGGGAGTTGATGACCGTCGAAGGCTATGTTACTACGGTCGACGACCGCGGATCGCAGATAAAGATAAGAGGTATCAAAAATACAGGCTTCTCCATAGATAAGAACGCGACCATCACGGCGGAAGACGCGAGCGATATAAAATTGTCCGATATCAATAAGGGCGATTACGTAGCGATAGAATATTATGATGAGCCTTCCGGCTCCAGCGTCGTGACGAGCATAGCGGTGCAGTACAAAGCAGGCGAGGGGTGGTAGTATGAGATCATCATATCTATCCGTGATATTTGCGTCAGCGGTCCTTATTATGTCGATGTCCGGGTGCGCCTCTTTCCGGGAGAACCTGAAGGTAGTCGCGGGCATATCCACGAAAGACATAGAGGCTTGCCGGAAAGACGCGCTCGTCAAGGTCCTCGATTGCGATTACAAGACATGCTATGAAAATACCGAGAAGCTGCTTAAGAAAGTGCCGAGGGCTCCGATATACGCCAGGACCAAGGACATGATAGCCATATATTATCTCGATCCGAATACCACTCCGGTCGGGATATTTTTTAAGGAGATAGACGCGACCCACACTCAGGTTGAGGTGGCGAGCCCTGCCTCCGGCAATAAACAGTATATCGCGGACTGCGTCTTCTCAGGTGAAGTGGAGCCGGAAAAGATAAAGAGCCGGTCGTTTATCGATTCGGTAGAATATTGATCAAAAAAGGAGCATGTGATGGGTTTTAATTTTCTTCCGAAGGACTACAATTTTTTTGACCTGTTTGATAAGCAGGTCGACTGCGCCGTTGAGGCCGCGGGTTATTTCAAAGGATTGGCATCCGGGGGCGTCATAGATGAAAGCGCGATCAATAAGATGCGCGAACTGGAACACCAGGGCGACGATGTCGCGCATGATATTATCGACCGTCTCGATAAGACGTTCATAACGCCGTTTGACCGCGAGGACATCCACTACCTGGCGAAAGAGATAGACGATATAGTAGATATGCTCAATACGATCGTCAGCCGTATGAAGGTGTACAGGATATCCGGCGTCGACAAGTACCTTGTAAAGTTCGCCGACGTGATAGAGGAATCCGTCCGCGCCGTCGCCTGCGCCGTAAAAGGCATGCGCAAGATAAAGCATCCGAATTTTGTTTCAAGGGCATGCGTGGAGATAAACCGTCTTGAGAACGTGGGTGATTCCATGAGGGACGAAGCGCTGGGGGAGCTTTTCGAGACGTCAAAAGACCCTATCGCCGTGATAAAGTGGAAAGAGATATACCAGGAAGCTGAAACTGTCCTCGATGTCTGCGAAGACGTGGCGCATGTAGTGGAGTCGATACTCGTAAAACAGGCTTAAATTCATGACTTTCGCGATACTTGGTTTAATAGCGTTAGCCCTTCTCTTCGATTTCCTTAACGGCTTTCATGATTCCGCAAACTCCATCGCGACTATCGTCTCGACGCGTGTGCTCTCACCGCGGTATGCCGTAATCTGGGCCGCATTCTTCAATTTCGTCGCCTTCCTCTTCTTCGGCCTTCATGTCGCAAATACCATAGGCAAAGGTATAATAGACATAACGATAATCGATAAGGGGATCATCTTCGGGACCCTCGTAGGCGCCTGCGGATGGAATATCATAACGTGGTATCTTGGGTTGCCGACGAGCTCATCGCACGCCCTGATAGGCGGTATGATAGGAGCGGCGCTTGTCAAGGCAGGGCCCGGCTCTCTGGTATGGAACGGCATCTTGAAAACGGTCGCGTTTATTATCATTTCTCCGGTTATAGGTCTCATCCTGGGTCTGGGGCTGGGCATTGTCGTTTACAGGTTATTTCAAAACAGCTCGCCGCATAAGGTAGACCATATATTCAGGAAAGGCCAGCTCATCTCAGCCGCTTTATACAGCATGGGACACGGAGGCAATGACGCGCAGAAGACGATGGGTATAATCGCGAGCCTCCTGTTCAGCGCGGGGCTATTGGGAGGCACATTCCATATCCCGTTCTGGGTAGTCGTACTTTGTTATAGCGCTATCGCGCTCGGTACCATGTTCGGCGGATGGCGGATAGTCAAGACGATGGGCCAGAAGGTCGCGAAGCTGAGGCCTGTGGACGGATTCTGCGCCGAGGGCGGCGCGGCCATCACATTGTTCGTATCGACGGCATTCGGCATACCGGTGAGCACTACGCACACTATTACCGGAGCCATAATGGGTGTAGGTTCGCTCAAACGTTTAAGCGCGGTCAAGTGGGGCATCGCCGGACGTATCGTATGGGCGTGGGTACTTACGATCCCGTGTTCGGCGGTGATATCCGCTCTGGCCTATACCCTGGCAAGATAGATCCTTTATAATTTATGTCATCGATTACTGATAATAAAGATAAATGCGGAGGAGACGGCAAGTGCGCCGTCGTATGCCCGCTG
>JAQUSE010000047.1 GCA_028715235.1 Candidatus Omnitrophota bacterium
CGCTTTTGAAGGTCGTAAAAAGCGGGGAGTTCGAACGATATCGCGCGAAGAAGATAAGTGAAGGCGCCCATGATACGCAATTTAAACTGCCGGAGCTGTCCGGCGACTTCACTTTCCAGGATAATTTCAAGGTCGAAGAGAATATATCGATCGAATAGAGAGTAGAATATCAGGCGTAAGGCGCCTTTTGCCGGATGATTACGATAAAACAGGGCGACATAACGAATGAGGATGTGGAGGCGATCGAAAATGCCGCGAATAGCGGCCTGCGCGGCGGCAGGTTGAAAGAGGCGGACCTTTTAAAGAGCGCCCGTAGCTTCCGCCTTCGCTGAATCAGCGATACCGGTTGAAGCTTCGGCGGATTTCGCCATGAATAGTTTAGGGTCGGGTTTAGGCTCAACAATTTTTGTGCTTATTTGAGTAAAAGCGCCCGTAGCTCAATTGGATAGAGTGGCTGGCTTCGAACCAGTAGGCTGGGTGTTCGATTCACCCCGGGCGCGCCAAAATTAATTTTCTGAGCCACCGGAAGTTTCCCCTGCAGTGCGCGCGGAGACAGCTGCAAAAATACTTGCAAAATTAGCAAATGAATGATATATTTGTAATATGAATGGAAATTCAATTTTTATAATGAAACCTGCCAGAGGAGCAATATGGCTGTAATGGATAGAAAAGAAAGAGATAAGCAGTTGCGTAAAGCCGATATTTTAAAAGCGGCCGAAAGCGTATTCGCGTCCAAAGGATATCACGAGGCTACGATACAGGATATCGCCAAAGAAGCCCAGTATGGGACAGGAACAGTTTATCTTTATTTTAAAGATAAGAGCGCTCTATATTTTTCACTGCTTGAGGAAAAGATCGAAGACCTGGCGAAAACGGTGCAGGAGAAGATAGAGGGCATCAAGGACGCCAGAAAGAAACTCGAAGGCTTTATACAGGAAAGCCTTATATTCTTTGAGCGAAACCAGAGTTTCTTCCGGATATATATGCTCGAAAAAAGCAATCTTCAGCTGATAGTCGATAAGAAGGCATCCGAGTCATTTCCGTCGATAGAATACATCACTGATTATATCGGCAGGCTAATCAAGACTGCGCAGAAACAGGATGTTATCAGGAAAGATTGTGACGCATCTGAGATTGCAGACGTTCTGGCCTCTATCATGAGTTCGCTGATTTTAAATTGGACGAAGGCAAGGTCGAATAAGGCCGGTAGTTTAAGCGATAAGGCCGATTTTATTTGTGACATGTTCCTGAGAGGTGTAGGGAAGAAATGATATCATATGTGGCGTGACTTTTCCTATAAATCGTTAAGCCAGCTATTCCATTCCTTGCTGTCAATTCTCACCGGATAAAATTCGATAAAATAATCTTGACAAACAATAGAATGAATGATATACTTTATATATGAATAGAAATTCAATAAACGATTATTCATTCAAAATCGATGCAGAAAGAGGGATGCGTTTATGATATCCAGGAAAATTCTCGCGTTAATCATGGTATTTTTTGCAGCCGGTTTTCCGTTTCGCGCCGAATGCGCGGAACTTTCCAATAATACTGCTGATAAATGCGGAAAGCTTCTTACTATCCCGGAGGGAGTATCCATTGTGCTCAGGGATAACAGGCTGCTGAAGATTGAGATAGCCGGAAAAGACATGTCATTCGATGATACTCTCATTGCCCTGTCCCCGTTACTGCCTCATTTAAGCGCTCATATATCCAAAACATATAATAGGTACGCTCCGGCAATGTCTTTTGGGGCGCTAGAGGTGACGATGGGGGACAAAAATCCGCTGTCGGGGGGTTTCGACATATACCAGACCCTGTTCGATTTCGGAAAAAGTATATCGAATTATAAAGCTTCGGCTGAAATGTTTAATGCCCGCAAGGCAAGCGTAGGAAGCATTAAAAGGACGGTTATATTGGAATTTATTGTCTCATATTTCGATCTGTTGGAAATTGAGAAAATGATCGCTGTCGCCGAAAAGGAAGTTGAAAGTCTTACTTCTTACCTTAACGACATGGAGCATCTTTATGAGCAGGGCATTATCGTAGAGAATGATCTCTTGCCGGCAAAGGTGAAACTTGCGGACGCCAAACAAAAGCTCATAGCTTCTCGCAACAGGAGAGAATCCGCCGCCGCGGGTATCAATACCATGCTTACCATGCCGCTTACAGAAGATATATCCACTCAGGATGTAAAGATGAATACGCCGGAGCTGCCCGGATTGAATGACGCCTGGAACTCCGCGGAAGCCAAAAGGCCGGAGATACTGTTTTTTGATAAACAGTTACGTTCTTCGACTTTAAGAGAACGAGCAAAGGCAGTCGAAAATCTTCCTACCGTTTTTGTTGACGCCGGATATGCTTATACTCAGAACCAGTATATGGTTTATGAGGATGATACATATGTCAAGCTCGGCGCGAAAATGGATCTATATGACGGCGGCAAGACCGGCGCGGAAGTGATGAAAGAGCGCCATTTACATCGACAGCTTCAGGAACAAAAGAACAAGATAGTTGAGGATATAAAGTATGAGGTCAAGCGCAGTTTTCTCGGATTAAAAGACGCTATCGAGAAATTAGCGGTTGCGAAGGGCGCTCTCGCTCAAGCCGAGGAGAACGTGCGCTTTTACCGTGTTAAATATATTAACGGAGCAGCCACTTCAACGGATGTGCTCGAGGCTATAAGCCTCCAGACAAAAGCCGAGATAAATTTCTATAGCGCGGATTATGAACTGAAACGCTGTTACACGAGGCTCGTATATTCTATGGGAAACGATCTGGTATCAATCTACGATGGAACAGAAAGGTAAAGATATGGCGCTGAAAATAAATAAAAAAATGATTTATGTAATTACCGCAGGCGCAGCAGTTGCCGGGATTTTCCTGTCAGGATATCTTGCGAACAATTTAGGGCGTGTCAGTACGGACGACGCTTATATCGAAGGCAGGATCCATAGCATAGCCCCAAAGATCCCCGGCACCGTTAAGACAGTTAACGTCAGGGACAATCAAGTCGTTAAAGAAGGTGATATTTTAATCGAGATCGATCCGGTTGACTATGAGTTGAAAGCGGCCGAGGCAAAAGCCAACCTGGACATACGCAAAGCGGCGCTTGAACAGGCTTCGCGTGATATAAACCGCGCCGAAACTCTCTACAATGAAAAGGTTTTCCCGAAAGAGCGGTATGAAAACTCGCTTACAGCGTTTAATCTGGCGAAGGCTCAGGTTGAAGCTGCTGAGGCGCAGTTCGGAGTTGCTCAAAGAAATTTGTTATATACTAAGATATGCGCTCCTTCCGACGGCCATGTAACGAAGAAATCGGTTGAGGCGGGCAATCAGGTCCAACCGGCACAGCCTCTTATGGCAATTGTCCCGGACGATATATGGGTGGTTGCGAATTTTAAAGAGACACAGTTGACCCGCATGCGCCCCGGGCAGGAAGCGGAGATCCGGGTAGATACTTATCCGGGGAAAGTGTTTTGGGGGCATGTGGACAGTATCCAGCGGGGGACAGGGTCGAAGTTCAGCATGTTTCCTCCGGAAAACGCCGCGGGCAATTTTGTCAAGGTTGTCCAGCGCATCCCGGTGAAGATCGTGTTTGACATAGTCGGACGCGAAAAAAATCCGTTGAGTATCGGCATGTCCGTTATACCAAAAGTAAAGGTGCGTTGATGCAAAAAGTACCGGTTGCTGATAGCGTCGGCGACCACTGGCGCCCTTCGCATAACCCCTGGCTGGCATGCGGGGCCGTTATGCTGGCAACGACTCTTGAGGTTTTGGATACCACTATAACAAATGTCGCTTTACCGCATATTGCCGGGAATCTTGGCGTAACTCCCCACGAAGCAACATGGGTAATAACGAGCTATCTTGTTTCGAACGCGATAATTTTACCTGCCGCCGCCTGGTTTAGCGGCTTCTTCGGCAGGAAACGTGTCCTCATAGTCTGTACAGTTGTCTTTACATTGGCATCTTTACTATGCGGTGTGGCAGGCAGCCTCGGTTTTTTACTTTTCGCCCGGGTTTTGCAGGGAGTGGGCGGAGGGGCATTGATGCCAATATCTCAAGCGGTATTGCTCGAAAGTTTTCCCAGAGAGAAACAAGGCATGGCAATGGCAGCCTTTGGGATGTGCGTCATACTTGCGCCCATAGTCGGTCCTGTCATAGGAGGGTGGCTTACCGATAATTTTAACTGGCGCTGGATATTTTTTATTAATTTGCCAATAGGGATAATTGCGGTCCTGATGACAAATGCCTTTGTCGAGGATCCGCCGTATATTAAAAAGAATAACGCCATGATCGACTACGTCGGATTCTCGCTTATGGCAATAGGACTGGGGACGTTGCAGATAGTACTGGATAAAGGGCAAGAGGTCGATTGGTTCCAGGCAGCGTGGCTTTGTAGAGCAAGCATAATAGTTGTGATAGCGCTTATAGCATTCGTCTTATGGGAATTGCGCGCAAAGAATCCCGTGGTCAATCTAAAGATATTTAAAGACAGTAATTTTTCCGCGGGAATGATATCCGCCACCCTTATCGGCGCATGCATGTACGGTATTATGACATTGATCACGCTATTTTATCAAACCCTGCTTGGGTATACCGCTTATCTGGGCGGGCTGGTAACGTCGCCGCTTGGGATAGGCTGTTTTGCTGCTGCCCTGAGCATCGGATACTTAAACAACCGTTTCGATAACCGGATATTCTTTGCGTTAGGATTGATCGTATTAGGGTTAGCGAGTTTTGGTATGGGGAATATTAATCTTGGGATCAGTATGGAAAGCAAACTATTCGCTACGATTGCCATAGGCTTTGGTACTATGATGGCTTTTATACCATTAAGTATATTGGCCGTAGGGCATCTCGACAAAAAAGACATGGGGAACGGCACCGGGCTTTTCAACCTTATGAGAAACATAGGGGGCAGTATAGGGATAGCTATGACTACAACAATGCTTTCGCGTATGGGGCAAGTGCACCAGACATACCTTTCCGGCCATCTTACGCCGTATGACCCTGTTTATCAACAGATGTCTAAAGCGATGAGTCCGTATATGGCGAACGGGCTTATTTACAGAGGTTTATTAGGCCAATCCGCGCTTCTCGCTTACATAGATACGTTTTATCTGTTTGGCACGATAGCTATCTTATGTATATTTACGGTATTCCTATTTAAAAAGGTTAAAAGCGCGGGGGCGATCACGGTTCATTAACCGGAGGGATAATTAAGATGAAGTTTTTCAAGATCGGCGGGATCGATAATCCTTCGCCGCTGGTAAAATCGATAGAAAAATATTCGACTTTATCCGTTATCAGGCTTGCGGGGGCGGCCGATTTCAATACGATACCTCCTGTTGAGAGAGCCATTGAAGATCATCAGGAATTTTTGGATCAGGACATAGTGATCTGGTCAGAGAATACATTAAAATCGGAAAACTGGAATCAGTTATACGCATCTACGATTCGTTAGAGGATGCGATTTTAAAATCAAATGAGTGAAATAATTAGGCCATGTTCTCAATATACGACTCCGATTATTTTGATGAAATTACATTATCTGTTCCCGGATACAGGGAGGTCACGGATAGATTGTATCAAAACATAGAAAAGAAGCCGTACTGCACAGTGCTTGACATAGGGACTGGAACCGGAGAGATCGCGCTAAAGTTAGCCGGCAGCGTGTTTCGGGTAGTGGCCGTCGATAATTCCAAGGATATGTTGAGAAAAATATGCGGAAAGACTATGAGAAAGAGCATAAACAATATACGAATAATAGAAAGAGATATAACGGACCGGGCATTCCTTTGGCCGAATACCGACCCTGTTTTGCTAGATTGTATGTTTACTTCAGTCGTATGCTGTTTTGTGCTGCACCACTTAAGAGATAGATGGAAAAAAATAGTCCTTGAGCAGTTGCGTAAATCGCTGAAACCGGGCGGCAAGATAATTATTGCCGATATGAAACCTGAAAAGGCATGGCAGATAAGAAAACAAGCCAATGCTGTTTATTGGAGGCTGGTTCGCGAGAGAGAAAATAGATATCCGGTCTGGTCCGCGGTTAAAAGCGTTTTATCCTGCCTGTTCTTTGAGCATTCGCTTTCGCCGGAAGCATGGGAAGAACTACTGAAAGAGGCGGGTTATAAAGATGCTAGAAAAGAGGCGATCGGCGATTTTACATTGATATCGGCGAATTGCCGACGACAGGGGAGCGACTCATGAAAATCAGGGAATTGGCGCAATTAATAGACGGTACCGTAGAAGGCAATGATGGCGATGATATAAAAGGATTAAGCGGCATAGATACCGCGAAGTCGGGCGATTTGACGTTTGCTGTCGGGGAAGACAAGCTCGCAAGCGCCGAGAAAAGCGGCGCTTCATGTGTGTTGACGGATATGACTATAAGAAAATCTACAAAGCCCGTAATACGAGTTACGAATCCAAAGTTATCTTTTCTTATTATTTACAATATATTTAATGCGCCGAAAGACAAGGAAGCGTTTATACACCCAATGGCCGCTGTTTCCGATAAAGCGCGCCTCGGGGGAAATGTCTGGATCGGTTCCGGCGTAATGGTAGAAGAAGGCGTCGTAATCGGAGACCATGTAATCATAGAATCCAACTCTGTAATAAAGAAAAACTGCGAGATAGGCCCATTTTGCCATATTTATCCTAATGTTACGCTGTATGAGAATACGACGTTACGAAAGAACGTGACCCTGCATAGCGGAGTAGTAGCCGGCTCAGACGGCTTTGGATATGTTAAAGATAAGGGTAAGATATGCAAATTTCCGCAACGCGGGAGAGTAATTATCGAGAATGACGTGGAGATTGGCGCAAATACCACCATAGACAGGGGATCTTTAAGCGATACCGTGATAGGCGCCGGCACTAAGATAGATAATCTTTGCCAGATCGCCCACAATGTAAAAATAGGGAAAAACATGCTTATGGCCGCGCAATGCGGCATTTCCGGCAGCACAACTATCGGAAACAATGTGACAATGGGCGGGCAGGCAGGGGTTGTCGACAACGTAACTATCGGCGATAATGTGACGATAGGGGCAAAAAGCGCGGTTATCGGCAGCGTGGAGAACGGCGCGGTTATTTGGGGTATTCCGGCCCGGGCGATCTCTCAGACAAAACGTCAAATGGCCGTCTTATCGTGGGTAACGAAAAATTTTAAAAAGATCAGAACATTGGGTTATGATCGAAACCATTAGGAGGGTGGTATGAAAAATCGTATTATAGTTGTATTGGTCGCGATCTTATTATCATCGCAAGGGTATTGCCGGGGAATCGAACCTATCATTGACGAAGATACGTCCCGTCCGGAGACAGGCGAAGCTGCGTCGCAGGAGGTCGCGATCTACGGAGAAATAAAGTCTGTTAATGCTGTCTCAAGCTCCATGCTTGTGCAGTGTTATGATTATGACAGCGATAGCGAAATGTCGGTAGAAATTGTGACAGACGATAATACAAGAATGGAAGGGGCGTCAAATATAAACGAAATCAAGCAGGGAGATTGGGCTGACATTAATTATATAGTAGTTGATGGTAAGAATACGGCAAAATCGGTTGCTGTTGAAAAAGAATAAAATACTGCTGCTTTCATAACACAATTAATCTATATAAATTAGATCCTGGGAAATCACTCAGAATGACCAGGGTTGCCTGGCGTGACGCCTTAGTTCTTCAATATGTATATGAATCCCGACCTACAGCCAAAATTCGCTTGTATATATGTATAATTCAGTTATAATAAATACCTAAACAACTCCGACGATTTGACTTAAAATGTATTCCCTCGGCTGCTCCGATTTGTCACAGCCTCGGGATGAAATTTATACATAAATTCCAGCGGACGTGGCCCGTCACTTAGGCTGGAAGTGCAAGAGATATCCAGTCGGATAGAAGTGGCGGAATTGGCCTTGCGCAAAGCGAATACAACAGCGCAATGCACAAAATACCTAAACTCTGACGATGTGACTTAAGTGGACTTACGCGGGCGTGACGGAATTGGCAGACGTGTACGGCTTAGGACCGTATGCCGCAAGGCTTGGGGGTTCAAATCCCTTCGCCCGCACCAAATTTTACTGCAGTCTCACTCAGGTAAAATTTGATCCTGAGGAGGATTGAGTTAGACTGCGGTTCGACGAAGGACCTATATCAGCTCGAGTGGAATGAAATAGTCAGAATAAAATTGGCTAAATTACGTATTTTGCCATATCTAATAGAATTTATTGCATTTAATTTATGATTTTGATATAATTATCGCTCTAAGCAACTAGGGATTTTTAGATATAGCGAATTTTATTCCATGCTTTTTTTGTTTTTGGTGTTAAAGTTAGAGGAAGGAAAACAGGACGAATAGATGTAGTCCCTCGGACATGCTAAATTTTACAATTTCTAATGAGAGAAATTGGAAATGCATAGGAGGTCCTCGGGACTGAAAATTTCAGAGAAATTTTCTTGCCCGCATAGCTTCCGCCTCCGCAATCAAGGCGCAAGCTAGAAGGTGCTTTGGCGGATTTCGCCATGAATAGTTTAAGGTCGGGTTTAGGCTCAACAATTTATTGCGCTAAAACTGACTGAGATTGCCCGCATAGCTTCCGCCTCCGCAATCAAGGC
>JAQUSE010000048.1 GCA_028715235.1 Candidatus Omnitrophota bacterium
GCGGCCGCTCTTCCGGCGACCTTGCCGGCGCTATCGACGACCATGCTCTGCCCGTCGAATACAAGCTCATCCTGGCCGCCGACGAGATTTGTATAAGATATCGATACATTATTTGCCTTGGCCTGGGAACGCACCAGTTCTTCCCTTTCCCTGATCCTACCCGCATGATATGGCGAAGACTTTATATTGATTATTAAACCGGCCCCGAGAGACGCCTGGGTTTTTACAGGCCCTTCCTTATGCCAGATATCTTCGCATATGTTTACGCCGAACAATAATCCGCCCAGGCTGAAAATAACCGCATCGGATCCGGGTTTGAAATAGCGTTTTTCGTCGAATACACCGTAATTCGGAAGGAACATCTTATGGTATATGCCCCTGACCGCTCCTTTATATATTACAGCGGCTGCGTTATATATGTCGTGCCCTGCCTTGTCTACAAACCCGATGATCGCAACCGTCTCACCCACCATTTTTGCCAGGTCCCGCAGACTTTCCAGATTATCGTCGACAAATCCTGTCTTCAGCAAAAGGTCTTCCGGAGGATAGCCGGTTATTGCAAGCTCCGGGAACGATATTATATCCACCCCCAGGCCTTTTGATTCTTTCAGGCGATCAGCTATCTTGCGGCAATTACCTTCCAGGTCGCCGACAGTGCAATTTATCTGCGCAATACCAAGACGAATCTTCCCCATAGACTATTTCCTCTTCATCTTCTCGATGAGTATGATGGCTTCGGCTATCTCGCGCATCGATTTTCTCGAATCCATGCTCTGTTTCTGTATCTTCCTGAACGACTCTTCTTCAGACATGCCCTGCTCCCGCATTAATATCCCCTTGGCGCGCTCTATCATCTTGCGGGTCTCAAGCTCTTCCTGGATAACCTTAGTCTTGACCATGAGTTCGGCGTTTTCTATTACTATAGCCGCCTGATTGGCGACTGTAGTGAGTATGTTTATCTCATCTTTCGTAAATTTATGCGGATACGATGTGTAATTATTGAGCACTCCTATTACCTCGCCTTTTACAGCAAGCGGTACTGAGAGGAGCGATTTCAGGCTCTCCTTAGCCGCTATGTCCTTATATTTATACTCCGGCTCCTTCGATAGTTCATATACCGCTATAGCTCTGCTCTCACGGGCGACTTTTCCCGCAATTCCTTCTCCAAGCCTAAGATTAGGTTTTTTATTGTAAACCTCGCTCATTGACTGCGTGGCTTTTAATACCAGTTCGCCCGTCTTGTCGTCGAGCAGCATAAGAGAACATATCTTAGAGTCCATAATCTCTGCGGTCACAGTGACTATCAGCTTAAGTATATCCTCCAGGTAGAGATTGGACGTTATGGTCTTGCTGACTCTCGAGATGGCCTCAAGCTGTCTTGCCGCAGATACCGATTTTTTATGCTTGGCTGCCATTGCTTTACCTTGGTTGTATGTTGGTCCCCAAAAAACGGCCGTTCTGGTCGTCCGGCATTTCCTGTATCCAGCCATTATTTAATCCCAAAACGGCTGCCTCGTCAACTACATTCTTATATTCGGCATTAGTTACGCCTCGGGATATTCCCTTAAAGTTATAAGCCTTGTAGGTCGGATAGTACTGGCTCATTATGCTCAGATAAGCGTTTTTCGATACGGAATCCTTGATAAACCGAAGGCTTTCGATAGTTCCGGATATATTTTCCGGCAATACCAGAAGCCTTATTATCAACCCTCTCTTTGCTAACCCGTTGTCGTCAAGTATCAGGTCGCCGACCTGCGCTTGCATCTCTTTTAAGGCGCTCCTGTTGAATTCCCGATAACCCGGCGCGTCAGAATGCAGCTTAGCCATCGAATTATCCGAATACCGCATGTCAGGCATATAGATATCGATTACGCCGTCCAGGATCTGTACTGTTTCAGGCAGGTCATAACCGCTCGTATTATAGACTATCGGTATGGAAAGCCCTTTTTCAACGGCGATCTCAAGCGCGTCTACAATTTGAGGCACAAAATGGGTCGGACTGACGAGATTAATATTGTGGCATAATTTTTTCTGTAGATAGAGCATTGATTCCGCAAGGCCTGATGCGGAGATCTCTTTTCCCTTGTCTAACTGGCTGAAGTAGTAATTCTGGCAATACGCGCATTTCATGTTGCAATGAGTGAAAAATATCGTCCCGGAACCTTTTGTGCCTGAAAGGGGCGGCTCCTCACCATAATGGGCAGAATAACTATATACTGCGGGATTTAATCCGGCGCGGCAAAACCCTAGTATACCGTTTGTCCTATCGACGCCGCATTTTCTGGGGCAGATCCTGCATTTTTCAAGAGAGCCGTTTAGCAGTTTCTTCGCATGCCTTATTGAATTCAGCCTGGCGTGTGCATTTTTCAAAGGATTTACCTGTATTTATCATGGGTCATCTCTTCAGGGATTTTCTCTCTCGGTATCTCGGATATACGGATATCCCCTGCCTTAGGCTTATTTTTCCTGGCGAAGCTTATAAGCATCAGGACAATTTCCCTGTCTATCCTGCCCTCCCGTGATTCTTTAATGAGATAATCAAGGCTCGCTCTTAATGAAAAGGCCTTTCCCCTATACGGCCTTTTTGTCATAAGCGCATCCATTATATCAACAGGGCTTATCAATTTCGTATACTTATGAATCTTGGAAGAGCTCTTTGGATATCCGCTGCCGTCCAACTTTCTATGGTGTTCGAGGCACGAAAAGGAGCACTCTCTCCTGTCTTTCTTCAGGTAATAATTCAGGAGAAGGAATCCGCAAACCGGATGCGTCTCAATGATAGCCCTCTCCTCATCGGACAGTTTATCTCGTTTGTTCAATATCTCTATTGGTACGCGGGTCTTGCCGATATCGTGCGTAAAACCGCAATGAGACGCTATTTCTCTGTCGTATTCTTTCGGCTTGAAAGCAAGCGATAACTTGATGACGAAAGCCGCGACGACCAGTACGTGGTAATAGGTATATAGCAGGTTATTCTTCATGATGCTAAGTTCGAAGATAATGTCGTTTTCGAGTTTTAACCTGCCGGCTACTTCACATATCTCCTCCCTCGATAACGGCGGCTTGAACATGGTCATGTATCGCTTGTCGCGGAAGACCTTCTGAAGATCGGTGAATATATCGGTATTTTGTAACGGGACTCTCGCCTGGTTATGCTTATCACCCATCGACCATATCTTCTTGACTACATCATGCGTTATTTCTCTATCTTTTTTTGCGAGAAGTTGTCCGTAGATAGTGTATAAGTCTTTTGACAGGCGCATGCGTATACCTCTTTTTAAATATTCAAAGCGGTTCGGCTCTATGAGTTACGTTTTTATCGATGAACTCTATGATTGCCTGCTCTTTTTCCGGCGTTAAGTGAATAAATGTCACACCCATGCCGGGGTAGTAATGCGACTGGAGTTCCTTGTCGGCCATCCACGATACTTTTCCGTTGGCGGCCAGAACCGCCGGTGCGCTTGGTAAGCTGAATTCCAGGTCCAAAAGGCTGTTTATCGGGAACGTGTAGGGTGAGTATATGTATACGCCCGCCGCGCTGATATTCAATACCCTGCCGTCAAATATCTTCGTTTTTTTCTTATCACCCATCATCTTGTATTTAACACTGATGTGTATATCGAGGCGCTGGAAACGCCGCCTGAGCTGCATCTTCGATATTCCCTCATCATAAAAGCTGTTTATCGCCGACTCCTCGTCGGTATATGTTTCAAATATTGAGTCCAGCTTGACCACTTTGAACAGTTCAATTACCGCTAACGGCACGTTCAGTAGCTTCATCTTTCCCTTATGGTTTATGATATTTTTGTAAGCTATAGCAAGTATCGAAAGGCCGTTATAATCGACCGTATCGGAATTCTCGAAATTAAGTATCAAGTTGACTTTTCCGGTGTTTACGAGCCAGCCTACCATCTCAATAATATCGGATGAGTTTATGTCAACTTTCCCGTCTATATCAAGGATATTTATGCTGTTCACTTCCCTTATCCTTATACCCATGGATCCTCTCTTATTGTTGTCTGAAGAAAAATGTGCTCAGTCCTTGCCCCATCCTGTTAACATCCTTACCTACGCCGGATACTGTTTCTCCACAACCGGCCAGCATGCAGCAAATGCATACGATGGCTGCCAATATGGAAGCTTTCGACATGTAATACCTCCTCTGGGATGTTCAGCGGTCCGTCTTCATCAGGCCTCGAGGGTCCTGAGCCGCGCCGTCTTTTTTGATCTCGAAGTGGAGATGTGGTTGTATTGCCTTTCCTGCCGCATTCCCTGTTTTACCTACGAAGCCGATGATCTCGCCTCTGCGCGCTTTCCTCACTGAATACTCGCTCCAATCGGAAAGATGGCCGTATATTGTCTGGTAACCGTCGGGATGATATATCATTACATATTTCCCATAACCGGTCGGGACATTTCCGCAAAAGAGCAGGCCGCTTCTTGACGCGTATACAGGGGTGCCCACACCAGCCGATATGTCTATGCCGGAATGAGTCCGGCCGTTGCGCCTTTTAGCGCCGAACTCACCGTCACCCTTAGCGTCATTCCTTATTACTAAATTCTTGCCGGTTGTCTTTATTGGACAGCTGAAGTTCGGCTCTACTATTTTATATACCAGCACAGAAACGGGCTCATATAATAAAGAAGTTATCAGCGCTGTAACTACCACCGTTATGAAAAAAAAGAGAAGTCGACTCATTGTGTATATTATTATACTTTATAGTAGAAAAAGCCATATCTTTTTTTTAAAAAATATGGCTTTTTCTTTTGTCCGTCTACTCCCTTATTTAGGCAGTAGGTATATCGCATTTAAAATTACTGCTTTGCCGCGTCAACCGGCAGAGTAACTACGTCCTTCGCAGCTTCTCCGGTCATCACAGCGGTATCATTCGCCGTCTCGCCTACCATTAAGGTTGTACCCTTAACAGGCTCGATCGTAACGTCTTTTATCTTGCCCGGATCTTTCGGCATCGCTCCCAACGCTTTAGCTTCGTTAGAGACGATATCCATGCTCTTCCTGCCGGCGTCAACGACGATGTTAGCTCCCCGCTTCGTCGTCTTAGCGACATTTTCGGCGGTCTTCTTAACTACGTTTACAGGATATTTAGCGGCTTTCGCGCTAAAGTCCTTTACGTTCTTTGCCTGGATCGGAGTCCCCGCCGATTTCTCAGCAGCAAAAGATGCCGATACCATTACAAAACAGGCGGCCATCGCTATACAGGCTATTACAATGATATTCTTTTTCATTTTTTCCTCCTTTCGATAGAATTTACTATACTACAATTAATTTTAACAATCAATGTAAATAATTTTTTATTGCATCGCGCGGCGGATCTTCACGCAAGAAGCTTCATTACGATCCGGTTTACGGTCTTGCCGTCGGACTTTCCCTTTGTTTTTTCTATTACTGCCTTCATTACTTTGCCCGTCTCGGATTTTTTAGTTGCGCCCAGCTTGACGATGCAGGCCTTTACTATTTCCAGGAGCTCATCTTCTGTAAGCTGCTTGGGCAGGTATGACTCCAGTATTTTCAATTCCAATGTTTCTTTATCTGCCAGGTCTTTCCTGTTGCCTTTATGGAATTGGTCAATGGATTCGCGGCGCTGCTTAACCTGCCGTTGTATTATCTGCAAGATATCGCCTTCCTGCGGTTCTTTTAAATTCTTTTCAAGCTCGAACATCCTTATGGCCGATATCAGCATCCTGAGGACCGACAACTTTACAGCATTGCCGTCTTTTAACGCTACCTTCATGTCATTTTCTAAACTACGATATAAAGACATAATAAATACCACCCCTTACTTTTATATGTAAAAGTGATTTTTAACGCCAGGTAGGTGATTGAAGCCGCTCTATTTAGGCCATCTTTACGACCTTTGTGGCCTGGTCTCCCTTAGGCCCTTTCACTATCTCAAACTCGACCTTATCACCTTCTTTTAGGGACTTATATCCTTCACCTTCAATAGCAGTATGATGGACAAAGACGTCTTTGCCTTCATCGGCTACGATGAAACCAAAGCCCTTCTTGTCATTGAACCACTTTACTGTGCCTTGCGTCATTTCTATTTTCACCTCCTCAAGATATATTAGACCAAAAAAATGCCACTTGAAGCTTTTTCGTCGGGCTTCGCATGGCATCCATCAATTTCATATTTTTTCTTGTCACTAATACATCACCTAAATATTGATATAACTATATCATGTTATTAGGGTTTTGTCAATATTTATTTATTTTTATATGCGTTTTCCTTTAATACGGCTTGAACCGGGCAGTTTTGCCCTTAGAAAGAATTTCTTTATTGGGGGGAGGTGGTCTATAATTAAAAACCCTGAGAGATGGTCTATCTCATGCTGGACTGCCCTGGCGAGCAGTCCATCGGCACGCAACTCCACTACCTCATTCTTCTCATTTAAAAAACTGACAGTTACGGACCGTGCCCTTTTAACTTTTACGCATGCATCCGGAACGCTAAGACAGCCCTCTTCGTCTTCGACAGCGCCTATCCTTTTCACTATTACGGGATTTGCCATCCTGATTATGCCGCTGCCTATATCTACTACCGCAAGCTGCTTATCGATCCCTACCTGGAGCGCCGCCAGCCCTATGCCGTTATTGATGTACATCGTTTCGGCCATATCCGCGAAAGCGGCGATCTCGGAATCAGTGACACAGGATATCTTGGCGGCTTTTTTTCTCAAGATCTTGTCAGGAAACACTCTTATCTTTAATGCGCTCATATACTATTTCGGCCTATTCTGAGAATCGACCTTTACGACTTTCAGCTTTACCTTTTTAGCCTCTCTGTTTTCTTCTAATACGTAAGACAATATTATGACCAGGTCTCCCGCCTTGCCCAGGTGAGCCGCGGCTCCATACAACCCTATAATACCCGATCCGGCCGCTTCTTCCAGGGCGTAAGTCTCAAAACGCGCCCCATTATTGACGTTTACGACCTGGACTATTTCGCCCGGATATATGTCCGATCGCTGAAGAAGGTCTTTGTCTATTCCTATGCTTCCGTCGTAATGAAGATCGACCTTTGTTATCTTTGCCCTGTGTATCTTTGACTTACACATCATCCGTAACATGCTCAACCCTCTTATATTATTCGCCTATTTCCGTAAGGTTTTCTCCGTCAAAATATAGCTTTTTAGTTTTGGAGAGATAGCCGGCATCAACCGGTATTGCGCTGTATTGCGCTCTATAGGTCCACACCTCTCTAGGCCCTTGTTTCTTCTCATTGCCTTCTACCGTCCTGACATCGTCCGGCTTGCCCCAAATGGATTCTACCTGCGTTTTGGACATTCCCAACCTGATAGATTCTGTCCCGAGGGGGTGTTTAACCATCTCTTCGGGATCCGCGATCTCTAACGTAGAGCAGCCGTATAGAACGACAGCCGATAATAATATCGATAAAATCATGGATTTCAAACGTCCGGGGCTCCTTATCAGCATCTCTTTTTTTCCTCCGGTAGGCTATATATAATATCACACAAAAACTTTAGCATGATGTCCTTCTTCCCTTCCTCGATGTCGATAAATTCAATGCCGACATCTGACGGGGAGTTATCTTCCAGGGAGAGCTTTTTATTCCATATGATCTTTCCTCTGGCTTTCAGCGAAGTATCCGCATCCGGTATATTTAGCTGCAATTCTATCAGATCCGATCTTTTTAACCCCTTATCATGCGTCTCAAACCTTATCCCATCCGCGGAGATGTCTTTGGCTATGATACTGCGGGTTTTCCCGTCCAATCTGCCTGAATATGATATATTCAAAGGGGCTTTAAGACGTAAGTATTTCCGCTTTTCTATGATCTCACGCGGAGCCTTCCTCATAACTAGCTTCTCCTGTTTGGGATATGACTATATCATATACGCTGATTACCGTCAAATAAAAAACTACGATTTTACGGCGGCGTCGGCCTGCTCAGGCATTTTATGAGGTTCGGGAGGCGCTTCCTGGAGGTTGACATCAAGCCATGCTTTTATGTTTTTCAGCGGTTCTTTTGATATTTCATAATGCATTCTGTGAACGCCGTCATTAACCAGCTTTCCCAGAAAATGGCCCAGATAGCTATAATATGCGGTCGTCGTTGGATTCCCAGCCTGGCCCAGGGCAGCTTCCAGCCGCGAGATCGTATCTTCGGGAACGTCCTCATCGTCTTTACTCTGCATTATCAAAACAGGGCCATTAATTTTTTTAACGATCTCGATCGGATCCTCCTGCATGCTCTCTTTCATATTCTTTACGAAACACTTCTTGCCGAATATGTATATCCAATTATGGCGGGCATCGCGCACTCTTTCTCTTCCTTCGCGGATCGACTTGACCACTGTTTTCAAATATTTATCGGTCCACTTCTCTTTTGCGCCTTTGGTTTTAATCGCTTTCAACATATCGTCTTCCGAGGCAGGTCCCAGTACGGGCGCAATCAGGATCATTGCTCTAGCGTTCTTTTTTCCTGACAGGGCTTTCATTGCGTAATAAGCCCCTTCCGCATGAGTGATTATGCCTGTGCGTTTTGGATCGACTTCTTTCTGCTCGGCCATGAATCCT
>JAQUSE010000049.1 GCA_028715235.1 Candidatus Omnitrophota bacterium
ATCCCGTGATCGAGTATCGCTTTCTTCGCTACCGCCCTTATGACCGCGTTGATGCCGGGGCAGTCCCCGCCGCCCGTCAGGATCGCTATTCTCTTTTGCTTAGTCATATCGACTCCTTTCGATTTTGCGTGCAAAATCGATACTGAGGCGGTGTTAAGCAATCCGACTAACAGCAGGATTGCAGCCGCCGAAGTATCTTAACAACTGATTCCACCTACAAGGAGTGTCCCGCCAATTCTTTTACTCGGGGCGGGATCCCGCCCCGAATCCTATTCCGGGCGGGGACCACTTAGACCCGTCACACCTCGTAGGTGTTTCAAGGCTACCCCATACTCTTCCTGAACCGCACGGCGCTTAAAGTTATTACACATACGCCCATGACCGCAAGCGGCAGAAGCTGGGCCCATAAAACCTCGATCCCGACCCCTTTCAGGAATATGCTCCTCGTTACCACCATGAAATAGCGCAGAGGATTAAAAAACGTAAACCACTGTATAACCTGCGGCATATTGGCGATCGGATACGCGAACCCCGATAATAGCACCGTCGGCATGAAAAAGAGAAATACCGACATCATCGCCTCCTGTTGGGTTGAAGATACTGTCGATATGAAAAGCCCTATCCCTAAAGAAGTGAAGAGATATACGCATGTAGAGAATAATAACAACAATAAGTTGCCTCTTAGCGGCACATGGAACCAGAATACTCCCAGCGTCGTGATGAGCGTTATCTGAACAAGAGCTATGATGGCAAAAGGCACAAGCTTCCCGATAATAAGTTCAATGGGTTTCAGGGGGCTGACGATCAGCTGTTCCATGGTGCCTATCTCTTTCTCTTTTACTATAGCCATGGCTGTAAGCAGAAGGGACATCATCGTCACAATGGTGGCAATTACTCCGGGCAGGTAATAATTCCTGGAAACAAGGTTCCCGTTAAACCACGGCCTGTCCCTCAAATCCACACTCGGCGCGTTACCCATAAAACCTTTTGACTGCAGCTTTTCTTCCATAAGCTGATAGGAGCGGTTCTCCACGATCGAATTGGCGTAGCCCATTATTATCATGGCAGTATTCGAGTCGGTGCCGTCGAAAGCCAGCTGGACCTGGGCGTCCTTGCCGGCTTTGAGGTTGCGGCCGAAACCCCGATCCATGTGGATGACCACGCTCGCCAATCCCCTGTCGAGAACATAGTCCTGCTCCTTGCCGCTTGATATATATTCTTTGGGTATAAAATATTTGGAGAAGGTGAAGTCCCTGATGAGCTCGCGGCTCTCGACGGTGTTATCCCGGTCGAAAATGGCCGTCGGGACAAAATTGATATCTTTATTCGCGGCATAGCCGAATAGTATTATCTGGATGAGCGGAGTAACGAATATGACCGTCTTCATCCGCGGATCGCGGAAGACCTGTTTGAACTCTTTTATTAGGATGGCCTTTGCCCGTTCGAACATTATAAATCCCTCGCAAGTTAATTAAATAAGTCCATCTACCATGTGCCGAGGTCTCCGACCGAGGCCAAGACTAATTAAAATTATGGTGAGCAAGCCCTTATACCGAGTCCGGGCGCGTCGAACCATTACGCAACCTTCTTTTTAAACTTCCTTATAGCAAACGTTAACATCACAAAAGCGAATAACAGCAGGAAAAGCGCGTCATCCCACAACACCTCTATGCCGCAACCTTTCAGGAAGAGATTTCTCGTTATGATGATGTAATAGCGCGCGGGAATAAGATAGGTGATGAGCTGAAGCGCCTGCGGCATATTGAATATCGGGTATATGAACCCCGACAGAAGCAATGTCGGTATCATAGTCGTCAGAGTCGCAAGCTGGCTGGCCATGAGCTGCGTCCTGGCTACTATGGAGATGACTATGCCCTGCGACAGGCCGCCCGTCAGGAAGAGGCAGCTCAGGATGAAGAGCAGGAGATAACTGCCCCTGAAAGGGACTCCGAATAAAAACTTGGCCATAAGCACTCCCACGGTGAGGTCAAAAAAACCGATCACGAAATACGGTATGAATTTGCCTATGACCAGCTCCGGCGCCTTCACCGGAGTGGAGATGAGCTGCTCCATCGTGCCCCTCTCCCATTCCCGCGCGATACAGATAGAGGTGAGAAGGGCCGCGATTATCATAATGATCATCGCAATTACTCCCGGGACGATAAACCACGTGCTCTCAAGGCCCATGTTATACCAGATCCTCGAACGGGCATCGAGCGTCTTGCGCGGGCTTATGCCGTATTCTTCAAGCGTTATGTCCAGCAGCTTAACATTGTAATCTGCGACTACCGAGCGCACGTAATTCCTGGCTATAGTCGCGGTATTTGCGTCGCTCCCGTCCATCAGGAGCTGCAATGGGGCCGCTGTCCCCGACTCGATATTTCGCGAGAAGTGCCTGGGGATGATGAGCGCCATTATCACTTCGCCGCTGTTTATCATGCGCTCTATATCGCGGTAGTTGTCTGTGTAGTGGATAATCCTGAAATATTTGGAATTCTTGAAATTCAGCAGGAAATTGCGGGTGAGTTCCGAAGACGCGTCCTGGTTCCATACGACGGTGCGGACGTGGTCGATATCCAGGGAAAGCCCGTAGCCGAAGATCAAAAGCAGGAACATCGGTATACCCAGGGCCAGCGCGAGCGAACGCGGATCGCGTTTTATCTGGACGAATTCCTTCCAGGCTATGGCCTTAACTCTTTTCAGATTGAGATTTATCATATTCCTCTATAGAAGATACGAAGACGTCCTCCAGGGATGGGAGTATCTTATTAACGGTGAAATCCCCGATATTCGCACTTTTCAGGAAGCCGCTTATCGCGGGAATAGCCTTAGCGCTGTCGTAAACCACTGTGTGGATATCGGCGCCGAAGAGCGCCGCCTTTTTCACGCCTTCCGTCTTACCGATCTTATCGAGCCATTTCTGGGAATCGGGCAGGGTTATCTCCAGGACCTCGTTCTTCATAACTTTGGTCTTCATCTCCTGAGGCGTGCCGGAGGCAATGATAGTGCCGTGGTATATCAGCACCATCCGGTTGCAGTTCTCCGCCTCGTCCATATAATGCGTGGTGACGAATACCGTCACGCCCTGTCCTGCCAGGTCTTTTATCACTCCCCAGAAATTCGCGCGCGTTATCGGGTCGACGCCCGAAGTCGGCTCGTCGAGAAATATTATCCTGGGCTTGTGGATAAGCGAACATCCCAGGGCAAGCCGCTGTTTCCATCCGCCGGCAAGCGTGGCGGTGAGGTTGGATTCCATCCCTTCCAATCCCGCCGTTTTAATGGTCTCTTCAAAGCGCTTTTGCTTCTCCTCTTCCGGGATCCTGTATATACCGCTGTAAAAATTTATATTCTCTTCTATCGTAAGGTCGTTATACAGGGAGAACTTCTGCGACATATATCCGATGTTCTCCTTGATCTTCGACTGCTCTTTTACGATATCGTAGCCGCCGACCCGGCCGGAGCCCGAGGTCGGAGAGATGATCCCGCAGAGCATCCTGATCGTGGTGGACTTGCCCGCGCCGTTGGGGCCGAGAAAGCCGAATATCTCGCCGCGCTTGACCTCGAAGTTGATCTTGTTGACGGCGATGAAGTCGCCGAATTTCTTTTCGAGGTCCCGGACGCTGACAGCGATATTGTCAGTAGTCATATGGAAGTTATCCACATTGTAGGGGACGTTTAAACGTCCCCTACAATGTTATTTAAGTTGCTGCTGGTTTTCATATTCCTTTATTATCCTGATGAACGCCTCTTCAAGCGTCTTGACGCCGAACTCTTTTTTTATCTTACCGGGGGACTCGCAGCGCAGAAGCTTCCCCTTATGCATAAGGCCGACCCTTCCGCATCGCTCGGCCTCGTCGAGATAACAGGTAGAGCAGAATATCGTCACCTTTTCCTTTAGAAGGTCATAAAGTATGTCCCAGAAATCCCTCCTGGAGACCGGGTCGACGCCGTTGGTGGGCTCGTCCAGGAAAAGTACTTTCGGCGTATGAATAAGCGCGCACGCGAGCCCCAGTTTCTGTTTCATCCCGCCGGATAGTTTGCCAGCGAAACGCCCTTTGAACGGCAATAGCCCGGAAAAACACAGCAACCTGTCTATCGTCTCCGACCGTTTATCTTTCGCCACGCCGTAGACGTCCGCGTAAAAGTTGATGTTCTCCATAACGCTTAATTCCTCGTAGAGGCCGAAGCGCTGGGACATGTAAGCGATGTTCTCTTTCAGGGGTTCGGATTCTTTCACGGTGTGTTTATCGTAGACCCATGCCTGGCCTTCGGTAGGATCCAGTATCCCGGTAAGGAGGCGCATCGTGGTCGTCTTCCCCGCGCCGTCGGGGCCCACGAGGCCGAAGATCTCCCCCTCTTCGACCTCGAGGTTCAGGCGGTCGAGAGCTGTAAGCGATCCGAACTTACGGGTAAGGTTTTCGGTCTTTATGGTGATCATCGGGTGGCGTCTAGTCCAGCATTATAAAAGCGTCAGCGGGCATACCGGGTTTCAGTTCCAGGGACGAATTATCCGCCCTGACCTTTATCCTGTATACATACTTCACCCGCTCTTCGGTGGTCTGAATATATTTAGGAGTGAACTCCGCCTGCTGGCATATGAACGATACCCAGCCGTCGTATTTCTTATCGGGATAGGTGTCTGTCTTGATATAGGCTTTCTGGTTCAATTTGACCCTGGCGAGATCGGTCTCGTTAATATATGCCGTGACCCATATATTATTAAGGTCGATGGCGGTAAATACGGGAGCGCCGATCTGCACGACCTCGCCCTGTAACGCGCTCTTGACCAGCACATAGCCGTTAAGAGGTGAGGCGAGATCCGCCCATCCGAGCTTAGTATCGGCAAGCTCAAGCGACGCGCGCAGGTTCTCGACGCTCGCCATATCCGTATCGGCTTTCGTCCTGGCCGCGTCCCTCTGCTGGACGGAGATCGCGCCTGCCGTAAGCATATTCTCCGCCCTTATGTAGTCAAGTTCATCGAGCCCATACTGGAATTCCGCCAATTTCAAAGAGGCCTCAGCCTCGGCCTTATTCTTGGAAAGTTCATCCTTATTAAGCCTGGCCACTATCTGGCCGTTCTTCAGGACCACGCCCTCGTCTGCGAGAAGCTCTTCTATCTGCCCCTCCACCCTGAAGGATATCCTGACGTCATCCCCTTCGATAGTGCCGGATACCTTGATCTGCCTGGACATGACTTCATGCTCATGCCACATGAGCAGGCCCGCGATCACCGCCGCGGCGGCGAGCACAACAGCGGTCCTCCTGACAAAGACCTTCCTGAAAGCGGTATCCGATTTTATCTTATCAATAATGGGCTTAAGCTTTTTGATCATTGCGATGATCCTCCGTGGTTTATTCTTCCAAAGATTCCCGGCCCATCGTCCTGTAGAGCTGGGCCTTTGCCATGATGTAATCATACGTGCCCTGGGCGAGATACGTCTCCACCTGTCCCAGGGACACCTGACTCGTCAGGACGTCGAGATTCGTGGTCACGCCGTTATCGTAACCTATCTCGGAAATATAGAGCGCCTCTTTCGCTTCGACGACGCTGTCTTTCTGCGACTTTATTATCGACTCCGATTTAGCCATATCGAGGCAGGCCTGTTTTATATCCACCGCCGTCTGCTGGACCGTATCCTCTTTCTGCAGATAAGACTCGGCGTACTTCGCCTTTGCCTCTTTGATCTTTGCCGTTGTGGAAAATCCGTCAAACAACATGAATGTCACGGTCGCGCCGATATTCCAGTTGTCATGGCGCGGATTGACCATGTTCGCGACGTCGTTAGACCTGTAGCTGTAGTTACCCGTCGCGTTCACCTGGGGATAATAACCCGCCTTGGCGTATTCTATCGCCCATTTGCTTATATTTATGCCGAGCATCTTCAATATCATCTCCGGCTTGTTCTTGTACGCCTCCGAAAGAAACTCCTTCTCTTTTATTTCAACCGGAGAATAGTAGAGTTTGCCCCTCAACCATATGGGAATGTCCAGGTCGACGCTTAGTAGTTTCTTCAATTCGGCCGTTATGAGCTCCACGTCGTTACGCGCCTTAACGAGATCCGGTATTAACTTCGATACCTGCACCGAAGACTGGAGGAGCTCGAATTTCGAGACCGCGCCCTGGTCGAACCTGTTCTTCACGTCGTCGTAATGGACCTTCGCCCTGTTGACAAGGTCGTTTGCGATGCGCTCAGCCTCGTAGGCGAGGAGCACTCCGTAGTAAAGACGCTTCGTCTCGAATTCCACGTCGAGCTTCCTGGCGCGCAGGGTCTCCTGCTGGACCTTCAGCCCCAGTTTCGCCTGAGCTAAATTCGCGATATTCGCGCCGCCGTTAAATATGGACTCGTTGACCGTTATGTTAAGGACATTATCGCTCTTGTATCCGGTAAATATGCGGGTATCTTTATTGCCCTCCCTTATCTTGCCCGAATATAATACGGAATCGTTGTAGGTATATCCCGCGCCCACATTGACGATAGGCATGAAATTGCCCTGCGCGGCGAGGATATTGGCCTTGGCGATCTCGACTTCTTCTTCCTGTATCTGGATCTGATTATTGTTCAGGTATGCGATCCTCACCGCGTCTTTGAGGGACAACTCCATGATACTATTGTCTCGGGCGACTTCCTGGCAACAGACACGGGGGGTTATGGAGGATATCAAAAAAAGTAACGCGAAAAGAGAAATGCGGATTCCTATGGTCATATGCCTCTTATAAGGTATAATTATATCAATACACAATTATACTTTATAAAACCGATTTTGCCAAATCATTATTGGGACAAATTCTTCAAAAGCCTAAAACCGTATTTCAAGTAATTCATTAATTCCCTGAAATTTTTTATACTCTTGAGCGTCCGGAAGACATAGGCGGGGTTCATATACAACTGCCGCATTCCCTTTTTGCGTAAGCATATCAGCTCCCGCCGCGACAGATATTTTGTTCCGATCGGCGGGTTGGAGAAGTAGTTGTAACCGTACGGGTCCTCGAGCTTTAATCCGTAATCCGCCAGCGTCTTGAATTGTTCCGTCCCCCGGAAAGGCGCGGCTATATGTATCTCGGAAAAATCCGCGGCGATCTCACGGGCAAAATTGAGTGTCGCGCTCACATGGCTGCGGTCCTCCCACGGGAATCCTATCATATAAAAAGCGTAGATCTTAAGGCCGTGTTTACGGATCATACTTACGGCGTTAACTGCATCTTCTTTCACGGCGCCTTTCCTCATCTTCGCCAGGCTCTCGGGACTGCCGGACTCTATCCCGAGAGAAATGAGCCGGCAGCCGGCGCGCTTCATCCACCCGAGACGCTCAACGTCGAGCGGCTTGACGCGTGAATTGGCGGCCCATCGTATCTTCAGGTCGCGGCGGAGGATCTCCCTGCATATATCTATCACCCACGGCTTATTCATCGTAAATGTGTCGGCCATGAAGAAAAAATCTGAGATTCCATAACATCGCACACATTCTTCTACCTCGTCGATAATGCTCTTTGGGCTTCGCGCGCGGAGTTTTTTCCCGGAGATCACCGGCGAGAGGCAATAGATGCATTCTTCCGGACATCCGCGGGAGGTTACGATAGTCGCCATCGGAGAGCCTGTGTCCGGCCTGACATACAGATCGTTCTTCATCAGGTCCCTGGCCGGGAACGGCAGAACGTCAAGGTCTTCAATGAATTGTCCGGGCGGATTTTTTTTGAATTTTTTTGAATCCGGGTCGAAATAGATGACGCCTTTAACGCTTTCCAAAGTATCGCCGGCTATGAGCGCGCCGAGGAGGCCGGATATGACGCTCTCGGCTTCGCCCGAGACCGCGATATCCAGGCATGGAGAGGAAGCGAGCGCCTTGTCCAGGACTTCCGGCGGACATTCATAAAAAAATGCGCCTTTAGCGATGGTGATGATGCCGCTATCAACAGCCTTCGCCTTAATAAGATAACCCATGTCCTCGCGAAAGGTACTCGAGGTGGCGCTCATGATAATAACCGAGGGCTTAAGGCCGGATAAGTCTTCCAGGAAATTCTTTTCGGTGAGACGTTCGGCGGGATAATCCCTGATAACAGGGTCAAGTCCGAGCTGCCTGGCAATGGCGGCGATGTAACCGAGGTCGTTCGGAGCTCTCAAGCTTATAGCCGCAGAACCCTCTATATCCGCCTGGCACCTGTCCTCTCCGCGCTGATACAACTTGCCCGGCGGATCAAACAATAGAATTTTACTGCTTGAGGGTATCATAATACACATATTATGCCACAACTTATCCCGCCAGATATATGAAAAAATTCATAAGTTGTGGCCTCATTAAAAAAAGGCCCAAGTCTTATGTCCTACCCCCCAATATTACGGACATGCTTGAGCCCTGTTGCTAACTGTTTTCCGATTTATAAAGTCTTTTATTTAAAAAAAAGAGCCTGGCGCGATTTGCGCCAGGCTCTTGTAAACTACCCAAGGTTTTATGCTACAGCAGTCTTTCCTCACCTTTATTACCTCTTTCAAAGAAATGCGTC
>JAQUSE010000050.1 GCA_028715235.1 Candidatus Omnitrophota bacterium
CCAGGTCATCCCTCGTAAGGGACCTGAATACTATTATATCGTCAACCCTGTTAAGGAATTCCGGCTTGAATGCCCTTTTCACTTCGTCCAGGAGCCTCTCCTTCATACCCTGATAGGTAACGTCCTCGGCCTGCGATTTGAACCCTAAAGACCCCTGCTTCTTCAGCATCTCAGCGCCTATATTGGAGGTCATGATAATAATGGTATTCTTGAAATCGACCTTCCGCCCGAAAGAATCGGTCAGGCGGCCTTCCTCAAGCATCTGCAGGAGCAGGTTGAATACGTCCGGATGCGCCTTTTCGATCTCGTCCAGCAGCACTACGGAATAAGGACGGCGCCTTACCTTCTCTGTCAGCTGGCCCCCTTCTTCGTATCCGACGTAACCGGGAGGCGCGCCAACGAGTCTGGAGACATTGAATTTCTCCATGTACTCCGACATATCGATCTGTATAATAGCGTCGTCGTCACCGAACATGAATTCGGCAAGAGCCCGCCCTACCAGCGTCTTCCCCACTCCGGTAGGCCCCAGGAACACGAATGACCCTATGGGCCGCTTCGGGTCTTTGATGCCCGCGCGCGAACGCCTGACGGCGTGCGCTATAGCGCTTATGGCCTCGTCCTGCCCTATGACACGTTTATGCAGGGTCGCTTCCATCTTCAGGAACTTATCCTGTTCTTTCTCTTCAAGTTTAAGGATAGGGATGCCCGTCCATTTGGATACTATAGTGGCGATATCATCCTCGCCGACTTTGGGCTCGAATTTCCCCTTTGACTCTTTCCACTCCCTTTTTATCTTGTTAAGTTCGTCTTTGATCTTGCGTTCCTCATCCCTGTACTTCGCGGCCTTCTCGAAATCCTGGTCTTTTACGGCGGATTCCTTCTCTTTTTTTACTCCCGCCATCTTGTCCTCGATATGTTTTACGTCCGGCGGCGCGGTCATAACGGAAAGCCTTGCCCGCGAGCCCGCTTCGTCCATAAGATCTATAGCCTTGTCGGGCAGGTACCTGCCGCTGATGTATCTGTCGGAAAGCTTTGCGGCAGCCTCAAGCGCCTCGTCGGTAAATTTTACCTTGTGATGCGCCTCGTACTTGTCGCGAAGCCCTTTCAATATCTCTATCGACTCTTCAACGCTCGGCGGCTCGACCATTATCGTCTGGAACCTTCTCTCGAGCGCCGCGTCCTTCTCGATGTGTTTCCTGAATTCATCCAGGGTGGTGGCGCCTATGCACTGTATCTCACCCCTCGACAATGCCGGCTTCAATATATTCGAGGCGTCTATGGCGCCTTCAGCCCCTCCGGCGCCTACCAGCGTATGCAGTTCGTCTATGAATACGATCACGTCCTCGGAACGCTTTATCTCGTCCATGACGGCCTTGATCCTCTCCTCGAATTGCCCCCTGTATTTTGTGCCGGCTACCATCATAGCCAGGTCCAGGATTATCAGCCTCTTATCCTTAAGGGTCTCAGGCACATCTCCGGCTATTATCTTCTGGGCGAGGCCTTCAACGATAGCGGTCTTCCCAACGCCGGCCTCTCCCAGAAGGACGGGATTATTTTTGGTCCGGCGCGACAATATCTGTATGACGCGCTCTATCTCGTTCTTCCTGCCTATGACCGGATCGAGTTTATTGTCCTTTGCCAATTTTGTCAGGTCTCTCCCGAACGCATCCAGAGCCGGCGTCTTCGCATGGGACACCTTCTGCCCCATCTCGTATCCGGGAATCTCCGATCCAAGCAGGTTCATGACCTCTTCTCTGACCTTTTCAAGCTCAAGCCCGAGATTCATCAATACCTGGGAAGCCACGCCTTCGCCTTCCCTGATCAATCCCAAAAGCAGATGCTCCGTCCCAATATAATTATGGCCAAGCGAGCGCGCCTCATCCATCGCAAGTTCTATGACCTTTTTTGCCTTAGGAGTAAACGGGAGGTCACCGGATATAACAGTGCTCGGGCCCGGCTGGACGAGCTTTTCGACCTCAAGCCTGATCTTATCCGCACCCATCCCAAAGCTGGCCAGGACAGCGGCGGCAACGCCTTCGCCCTCCCTTACGAGCCCCAGCAGTATATGTTCCGTCCCTATATAATCATGATTAAACCTCTTGGCCTCCTCCTTAGCCAGGAGTATGACCTTCCTCGCTCTTTCCGTAAATCTATTGAACATTGGCATGTGTAACTACCCTCCGTCTCAAGTTTCAGTTATAAGTTATAAGTTTTTGGTTGTAACTAAATCGCTTACAACTTACGACTTATAACTTACAACTATTTCAGTTTTTCCTTAACCAGATCCGCCCGCTTTATATCCCTCTCGCTGGGATTCAGCGTCTTGCCCCACAATTTCTGGAGATGGCCCGGTTGCGTCAATATGAATAGCTCGTTCACCATCCTCCTGTCGAGGTTCTTCACTATCCCCAGATCCACGCCGAGCCGTATAGCTGAGAGAAGCGTAACGGTCTCATTGCTCGTGATTATATGCGCGTTCTTCAGCGTCCCGTAGGCCCTGGAGATCCTGTCTACAAGGGCTTCTTTGGATCTCGTCAGTATCGATTTCCGCGTCGCGTCTTCCCTGGATATCAACTGGTTGGTCACCCTTTCGATATTGTCTATCGAGTCGGCTTCGGTTATACCCATGGCAACCTGGTTCGATATCTGGAAAATATTACCCATGGCTTCCGTGCCTTCGCCGTACAATCCCCTGATATTCAATCCTAGTTTAGCGATCGCCTGCAGTACCTTGCCTATCTGCCCGGCGAAGACAAGCGCAGGCAGGTGCAGCATAGTTGAACATCTCAAACCTGTCCCTGTATTCGTGGGGCATGCAGTAAGGTATCCCCATCTTGCGGAATATGAGTAAGAAAGCTTCTTGCTTAAGTCCGTATCTATCTCGTCTATGATCCGCCAGCATTCGAGCAGGTTCAGGCCCGACTGCATGACCTGTATCCTTAAATGGTCCTCTTCATTCACCATTATGCTGACTATCTCTTTGGGATCGACGATTAGCGCCTTATACTCGACGTCTTTCGCGTGCTCCGGGCTCATCAGGTGCCGTTCCACCAACAGCATCCTATCGGTCTCGTTCAGGTCCTTCAACCGCAGGAACATGGCGTCTTTAAGAAAATTACATGACCTGGCCGCGTCCCTGACCGAACCGAGGATCTCCTCAAGCTGTTTCTTGTTCGCCCAGTTCGAGAACGGGACCTTATCGAGGTTCCTCGCCAGCCTTGTGCGGGACGACATAACTATGTTGGAGCTCGGTCCCGACCCCTTCAACCATTCGCAATTCTGTCCCAGGAAATCGTCCATCTTCACCCCGCCCATTCCTCCCCTCGCAAACCAATCCTGACTGTTAAATCTGTATAGTCGATATAAAAATCTTTGCCATTATTAAGAATATATGAATGGGCGGGGTTCATTTTTTCTCGCCGCCGTTCTTGCTCTTCGACTCAAGTTCTTTTATCTCATCACGGAGCTTCGCAGCCTCTTCAAATTGCTCCGCCTGGATGGCCTTTTCCATCCTCAATTTAAGCTCCTGCAATGTCCTCGTATCCTTTACGGTCTTGCCGACCCTTAACGGCACCTTCCCGACATGCCTGTCGGCGCCGTGTATCCTTTTAAGCAAAGGAGCTAACTGCCCCTTAAAAATCTCGTAACAGTTGCCGCAGCCCAACCTCCCCGTCTTTTTAAAATCCAAAAAAGTAAACCCGCAGGTAGGGCACTTCATGATATCCGTAGATTCAGGTTCTATATTAGCCCCAAGGTCCGCCAGTCCCGCCAGGAGATCGCTCAGTCCGAAGTGCTCTTCCATCTCGCTTCCCTTTTCCTTAGCGCACCCCTCGCAAAGATGGAGTTTCGTCACCTTTTCGTTAACGATCTCTGTCAGGTGCACTGTCGCTTCATTCTTACCGCAAACGTCGCATATCATTTTAGTATTTCACTCCATCGGTCTTCGTCAGTTCCTTAAACCTTTCGGTAAGCTTGAGCGTAATCTCGCCCGGCTTACCGTCGCCTATCTTCCTCTCGTCTATATTCACGACCGGTATCAGCTCAGCTGCAGTCCCGGTCAGGAAGACCTCGTCCGCGCCGTAAAGATCGTCCATCTTCAGGAGTTTTTCTGTAAATGGTATATCCATGCCCTTGGCCAGGCTTATCACGGCGTCCCTTGTGATGCCCTCCAGCGCTCCGAGGCTGACCGGCGGCGTAATGAGCTCTCCGTTCTTCACCATAAATATATTGTCTCCGGTGCATTCCGCGACATAGCCCTCATATGTAAGCATGATCGCCTCTTCAGTACCTGATTTAATAGCGTCGATCTTGGCAAGGATGTTGTTCAGGTAATTCAGGCTCTTTATCCGCCCGTCGAGAGCCTGTGGAAGATTCCGCCGGGTAGTCGCGGTGACGATCTTCAGCCCTTTCTGGTAAAACTCTTTCGGGTAGAGGGCGATCTTATCGGTGATTATGAATACCGTCGGGATTTTGCATTTCCTGGGATCCAAACCGAGATCGCCGACCCCTCTGGTGACGACAAGCCTGATATAGGCGTCTTTAAGCGAGTTAGCTTTCAGCGTGACGATAACAGCCTCTATCATTTCGATCTTGGTAAGGGGGATCTTCAGCTCGATAGCGTCGGCAGACTTATAAAGCCTGTCAATATGTTCTTTCAGCCTGAAGACGAGGCAATTGTATGAGCGGATACCTTCGAACACACCATCGCCGTATAAAAGGCCATGGTCAAAGACCGAGATCTGCGCTTTAATCTTCTCTACAAGTTTTCCATTCAGGTATATCTTCACCCCGCCCACCCCCCAAACCCCTAACCCATCATAGGATGGGCGGGGTCCATTATCTTAGCCTTATAATAATTATATAAGTATATTATATAAACAATATAGTGTCAAATGGAAACCTACATTATGTGGGCGCTGCGGTTGGGTTCGGCGTACTCGATGTGCGGGTTTTGCTTCAATTTCGTCACTGCCTCTTCTACATTCATGCCTTCGGACAAGGTAACCTCGCAACTTCTATATAGCGACTTTTCTACCTCCGGCAAATCGTTGTAGGCCGCTGCAAATACCTCTTCATCGGTCATAGCCGCCGCTTCAGGGTGGTCCTTCTTATATCTAGTCACAGCAGGTTTTATCGTATGGATGCGCCTTATTTCCTTCGATTCTATTCCTGCGGATCGCAATATATTCCGCGGATCGACGCCTTCTTTAAATTTAACCAGGATCTCGCCCGGCGCGTATTGCGGGCCATTCGATTGTTCGACGATGGCGGACGAGCCGTCTACCACCACACTGTTAACGAGATCGTTGAAAAATAGGGCAAGCGCCGTAAAACCTACAACAAGTACAACACTCTTAATTACGGTATTCGCATTCATAGGTTAAATAATTTTTCCGTCTCTCATCATGATGCCTTCGTCGGTCCGGCGGGATATTTTCTCGTCGTGGGTCACGATGGCAAGGGCCATCTTCGACCGCGATTTCAGGTCAAACAGGAGCTCATATATCGACTCACTGGTCTTTGAATCGAGATTGCCGGTCGGTTCGTCGCATAATAGAATTTCAGGTTCGTTGATAAGGGCTCTCGCAATCGCGACGCGCTGGGATTCACCGCCCGATAATTCGCCGGGCCTGTGGTTCGCCCTACGTTCCAACCCTACCGATTTTAAAACTTCGCTCGCCCTCTCTTTGATAGCTGATAGCTGAAAGCTGAATGCCGACAGCTTTATCAACGCCGGCATCATAACGTTCTCCAACGCAGTGAACTCAGGTAAGAGATGGTAGAATTGAAAAACGAATCCCACCCTCTTATTCCTGATTCGGGACCTTTCTCTATCGGAAAGTCTGTAGATATCAATGCCGTCCATGGTGACTTTCCCTGATGTAGGCCTATCCAGACCTCCAAGTATATGCAGAAGCGTCGACTTCCCCGCACCGGACGGTCCTATGATAGCTATTGATTTGCCGTTCTTTACGCTCAGGTCTATCCCGTTCACAGCCCGGACTTCTTTTGAGCCGTTCTTATACGCCTTATGCAGGCCATGTCCCATTAATAATATCTTATCCATAGTTATCCACAATGTAGCTGACGTTTAAACGTCAGCTACTATTCGTATCTCAACACCTCTATCGGATCGAGCCGCGACGCCTTGAAAGCGGGATATATCGCGGCAATAAGGCTAAGTAAAATACTCGAGCATATTATTACAGATATATCCTGGAGATCCAGCTTAACGGGTAACTTATCGATATAATAAATATCTTTAGGCAATGTTATGAATTTATATGTCTTAAGACACCAGCAGACGCCGACCCCCAGCAAGGCTCCGGACAACGTACCCAGCAACCCTATGATCCCGCCCTGGATAGAGAATATGGTCATCATATCCGACCTTGTAGCGCCTATCGATTTCAGTATGCCTATATCTTTCGTCTTTTCCAGAACGGTCATGATGAGGGCGCTGGCAATATTAAAGCAGGCTACCGTCACAATAAGCGTCAATATTATGAACATCACGGTCTTCTCCAGCTTTATCGCCTCAAGAAAATTCCTGTTAGAGTCCATCCACGTCCTTACCACATAAGGAACGCCTAACTTGGCCTGAAGCTCTCTCTTCAAATCTTCCACCGCCAGAGGGTCGTCAGACCTTACCGCTATACCGCTCGCCATATCCTTGACGCCCAACAGCTCCTGCGCCGCGGTTATGTTCACATAAACTAGATTCATGTCGTATTCGTACATGCCGGAAGTGAATATACCGGTTACCTTGAAGGATTTGCCTTTGGCATAGTTCGACGGGTTAAGGAAAAATTTATTTTCAAGGTTCGCGTTCGTTGGCGAGACCAGGGAGACTGTGTCGCCGATCTTTACGTTCAGTTTGTTCGCAAGCTCGCTTCCCAGCACCACCGAATCGCCGTTAAGGTCCAGAGATCCGGATTTTATGTACCCGCCTATCTTCTTTACCTTCACTTCGTCTTCGCTCACGATGCCTTTGGCCACAACGCCCATGATATTGTCGCCGCTGCGCACGAGGGCCTGGCTGTTCAGGAAATAGGCCGATGCCTCTACGTGTTTTGCGCTATTTATCGCATCGGTAAGTTCTGCGGAGGGCTTCACGCCGTATTCGGAGAGTATCTCTATGTGGGAATATGTGCCTATTATCTTCTCTTTCAGGTCTTCATCGAACCCGCTCATGACGGATATAACTATGATGAGCGCGGCTACGCCTATCGCCACCCCAAGTATCGAGATGAGGCTTACCAGAGAAATGAACTTCTCTTTAGGTTTTGCAGTGAGATATCGCAGAGCTACGAATAACTGCCAGACCATTGTTATTCTCAAACTCCTTAGCCGTAAGCTATAAGTTGTAAGCTGTAAGCTATTTTTAAAACTTAATTTATTGCTTATAGCTTAAAGCTTATGGCTTAAAGCTATCGCTCTCGGGTTTTAACTGAGGAAACAATATGACATCGCGGATCGAAGGCGAATCCGTAAGTATCATGACGAGCCTGTCGATCCCTATGCCGAGCCCGCCGGCAGGCGGCATCCCGTATTCGAGCGCGCGCACGAAGTCTTCGTCTATAGATCGCGGGGCGTCGGCGTCTTTGCGCCCGGAGTTCTTCGCGGCCTTCAACTCTTCTTCGAACCTCATCTTCTGTTCTATCGGGTCGTTAAGCTCCGAATACGCGTTGGCGATCTCCATCCCGCCCATATACAGCTCAAACCTGTCCGTGAGGAGAGGGTTGTCGGCTTTTGTCTTTGCGAGAGGGCACATCTCTTTGAATATATCTACGACGAATACAGGATGGTTCCCGGCTTTAGGCTCGACGAGCTCCCCGACTATGTTCACGATCTGAGTGCGCGAGACGTCCTTGCCTTCTATCTCGATCCCCTTCTTCTTCAATTTCTTTATCCACTCTTCCTGCGTGTCCGAAGGAGATATTCCGAACTGCTCTTTCATCAGGTCGGCGAACGAGACCCTCTCCCATTTCGACAGGTCGATCGTCCGGCCCTGGTATTGGAGCTCGGTCTTTCCGAGCACTTCACGCGCAAGGCTTGTGACCAGCTCTTCCGTCAACTTCATCATCCCTTCGCAATCTGAATACGCCTGGTAGACCTCGAGCATGGTAAATTCCGGATTGTGCCTTACGGAGATCCCTTCATTCCTGAAGTTCCTGTTTATCTCATAGACTCTATCAAATCCGCCGACCAGCAGCCGCTTCAGATATAATTCAGGCGCGATCCTCAAATACAGGTCGATGCCGAGCGCCTCGTGGTGCGTCTTGAAAGGCTTCCCGGCCGCGCCGCCCGGCATGCTCTGCATCATCGGCGTC
>JAQUSE010000051.1 GCA_028715235.1 Candidatus Omnitrophota bacterium
TACCTGTCTCCCCGCTTACGGAATAAACCGCGGAGATTCTTCATGAAACCGCGCTGGCCAGCAGCCTTTCTATCTTCGCTCTTTGCCTTCTCATGCCTCTTCTCTTCTTCAAGGCTAGGCTTGGACTTGGGCACCGACTTTATCTTCGGCTCTTCTTTGTGCGCCTCTTTTTTCTGCTCTTCCTTCGGCTTCTTTGACTCTTCCGGCTTACCCGGCTTTACGGATTGCGCGCCGCTTTTTTCGTCGGGGAGCTTGGCCTTATCTGTTTTCTTCTTTGGCAGCTTCTCCACAATCTTCTTTTCGGTCAATTCCAGGATAGCCAAAGTAGCGCCGTCACCCCGCCTGAACCCCAGAGGAATAATCCTGGTATAGCCGCTCTGCCTGTTCTTAAAAAGCGGCGCGATCTCCTTGAACAGGCGCGCAACCATGTCCCTGTCGCCGAGTTCGGCATAGGCCCTTCGCCTGGCGACTACAGTATCATTCTTAGCGATCGTAATGAGCTTTTCGGCGAGCCTGCGGGCCTCCTTGGCGCGCGCGAGGATGGTCACTATCTTTTGATGCTTGAACAGGCCCCTGACCATATTCCGCATCGTCATAGTCCTGCGGCTCGTCATCATGCTTAACTTTGAATGTTTTTTTCTGTGTCTCATATTACTCGGACTCTTCTTTCTTCTTCTTTTCTCCGTCGAGCTTCATGCCCAGCGACAGCCCCATCTCTCCCAATATCTTATTTATCTCGGCAAGCGACTTCTTGCCGAAATTCCTGTATTTAAGCATCTCGAGTTCCGATCTCCTCACAAGATCCCCGATTGTCTTGATCCTGGCCTCTCTAAGACAGTTGGAACTGCGCACGGACAATTCGAGCTCGGAGATAGGGACCTTCAGCTTCTCCCTCATCATCTTCTTCTCTTCGGTCTCTTCGGGCACTTCCTCCTCTTCCGGAAGTTTTCCAAATCCGACAAATATATCAAGATGCCTTTGGAGTATGTTCGACGCGTACAGAAGCGCGTCTTTGGGCTCAATGGACCCGTTGGTCCATATTTCAAGTATCAGCTTATCATAATCCGTTATCTGACCGACCCTCGTATTTTCGACAAAGAAATTAACTTTCTTCACAGGCGTATATATAGAATCTATCGCAATGACGCCTATGGGCTGGTCTTCCTTCTTATTCCTCTCGGCCGGGACATATCCTCTCCCGCGGGCGACATTCATCTCGACATGAAACTTCACGTTTTTTGTCAATGTAGCTATATGCAGATCGGGATTAACTATCTCCACCGTCTCGTCGGTCTGTATGTCTTTAGCGGTCACATCGCCCTTTTTATCTACTTCTATGAACATCGGCTTAGGGATCTTGAAATGTGATTTCAGCACGAGCTTCTTAATATTGAGTATTATCTGCGGCACATCCTCCACCACGCCCGGTATCGCGGAGAACTCATGCTGGACACCCGCTATCTTGATAGACGTGACGGACGTCCCCTCTATCGACGAGATAAGGACGCGCCTCAGCGAATTTCCCACAGTAACGCCGTATCCCCTCTCAAACGGTTCCGCCATGAACTTGCCGTATGTGGGGGTATAGCTCGCATCATCGAGTACGAGCTTCTTCGGCATCTCGAAATTCTTCATACTTATACCCATGTGATTTCTCCTCCGCGTATAGCCTTATTTAGAATACAATTCTACTATCAGCTGTTCCTGTATTGGAAAACCGACGTCTTCTTTTGTAGGTATGGCAACTACTTTAGATTTAAAATTCTTCGTATCGACCTCCAGCCATTTCGGGATCGCCCTGTCCTTAAGAGCTTCCGCTGTCTCAGCCAGTCTCTTCTGCACGGGTTCCTTTACCTTTATCGAGACCTCCTGGCCTAACCTTACGGTAAAAGCCGGGATATCGACCCTTTTATTATTGACATAAACATGCCCGTGCTGTACGATCTGTCTGGCTGCCGACCTTGAGCTTGCGAAATTCATCCTGAATATGACATTATCGAGCCTCCGTTCCAGAAGCTGCAATAGCGTGATACCTGTTACGCCTTTCGCCTGCTCAGCTATACTGAAATAGTGCCTGAATTGTTTTTCCAGGACCCCGTATATCCGCTTGACCTTTTGTTTCTCTCTAAGCTGAACGCCGTAGTTCGATTCCTTCTTGCGCATCTGACCATGCTGGCCTGGGGCAGAGTTCCTGCTCGTTATGGCGCATTTGTCGCTCACACACCTCGAGCCCTTCAGAAAGAGCTTGACACCCTCTCTCCTGCAAAGCCTGCATGATGGACCAGTATTTCTTGCCATTACACTCTCCTTCGTTTCTGAGGCCGGCAGCCGTTATGCGGTATAGGGGTGACGTCTCTGATGCTTCTTATAGTAAGACCTGCCGCCTGGACAGACCTTATTGCCGACTCCCTGCCGGCGCCCGGGCCTTTCACGTACACCTCGACCTCTTTAACGCCGCGCTCCAACGCTTTCTTTGACGCGCTTTCAGCGGCTATGCCCGCGGCAAACGGCGTCGATTTCTTTGATCCCTTGAAACCCGCGCTCCCGGTTGACGCCCAGGCCACGGTATTTCCTTCCTTATCGGCGATAGTCACTATCGTATTGTTGAAAGTAGCGAGTATGTGCGCTATGCCGCTGGACGGAGCCTTCACCATCTTTTTACTTTTTTTTGGCTTACTTTTTTTCTGTTCCACTGTCTTTAGTAACCGCCCTTTCTGCTTTTTGCCTTGTGACGCCGACGGTCTTTCTTGGACCTTTGCGCGTCCTGGCGTTAGTCCTGGTTCTCTGTCCCCTGACAGGCAACCCTCTCCTGTGCCTCAGCCCTCTGTATGTACCTATATCTATAAGTCTCTTTATGTTGGCCGATATATCTCTCCTGAGGTCGCCCTCGACCTTATAGTCCTTCTGAATTATGGTCGATAGCCGCGCGATCTCTTCTTCGGTCAGGTCCTTGGCCCTCTTGTCGGGGCTTATATTCGCGATCTTCAAGATCTTGTTCGAGAGGCTTCTTCCTATACCGTAAATATAGCCTAATGCCATCTCGACCCTTTTTTCCTTAGGAATGTCAACACCAACTATTCTCGGCACTTTGTCCTCCAGATTGCTTCAGTTTCGTCCAGCAATTTGTCCCGAGCGCCTGTCGCTTTCTTAAAGGCGCGAGGGACCTCCCTTTACCCTTGCCTCTGCTTGTGTTTAGGCTCCGCGCAGATTATCATAAGAGTCCCTTTCCTGCGGACGACCTTACATTTCGGGCATATTTTTTTTATACTTGAACGTACTTTCATATTATTGCTTGCCCCTATTTTTCCCTTCTGATTATCCTGCCTCTTGTAAGGTCATACGGCGACAACTCGATCGTAACAGTATCCCCCGGCAGTATCCTTATAAAATTCATCCGCATCTTGCCTGAAACGTGCCCAAGCACTCTGTGTCCGTTTGCCAACTCCACCCTGAACATGGCGTTCGGCAACGTCTCCAGAATTTTTCCTTCTACGGTGATCGGTTCTTCTTTCGGGCACATATAAAACTCCGGTCTCGACTATATTTTGGTACCAGTAAATATTCACTGCTCTATCTGGTTAATATCTGCGCTTCACCGTCCGTGACAGCTATGGTATGTTCAAAATGAGCCGACAGCTTTCGATCCTTTGTAACTGCCGTCCATCCGTCTTCAAGAATTTCGACCTCGTGCGTCCCTGTGTTTACCATAGGTTCGATAGCCAGCACCATTCCGGTTTCGAGCTTGGGCCCTATTCCACGCCTGCCGAAATTCGGTATCTCAGGCTCTTCGTGGATCTTCGTTCCTATACCGTGCCCGACAAACGCCCTCACTACGCTAAAACCGTTCGACTCGACGAATTCCTGCACGGCGCAGGATACCTCAGACAACCTGTTTCCCGCCAGCGCATTATCGATACCTTTGTAAAGAGCCCGTTCCGTCACCTCGATGAGCCTGGTTGCCGCATCATCGATCCTGCCTACGCCGACCGTTATAGCGGCATCGGCAAAATAATCACCAAACTTGACGCCAACGTCTAATGAGATTATATCGCCGCTTTTCAGTGACCTGTTAGACGGTATCCCGTGGACCACAGCTTCATTGATCGAGGTGCAGATGTTTCCGGGATATCCTTTATAACCTTTAAAAGCCGGATAACCGTCCAGCCTAAGTATTTCTTCCCGCGCTATAACGTCGAGCTCTTGCGTCGTAATACCCGGCTTAACGAACCCTTTTAGCTTTTTAAACGTTGACGCTATTATCTTCCCCGCTGTCCTTATCTTCGCTATCTCGTCGCCGCTTCTAAGGACGATCATACAACTCCGGCGTCCTGGAACATCGCGGAAAGGACCTTGAACAGCTTATCCACTCCGAGGTCCCCCGACACCTTTTTCAAATTACCTCTATTCGCGTAATAATCAATGAGCGGTTTCGTCTGCTCCTCATAGACCTTCAATCTGTTCAGCACCGTAGCTTCTTTATCGTCGGGACGCTGAAAAAGTTCGCCTCCGCATTTATCGCAGACGCCTTCTTTCTTCGGCGGAATATTTTTCACGTGATAATTAAAACCGCATTTTTTACAAACACGCCTCCCGGAAAGCCTTTCGATTGCCACCTTAGCCGTCGTATCAAAATATATCACCAGGTCGAGGCTTTCGCCCATCAACTTTAAAGCTTCGTCGAGATCATTAGCCTGCTTAAGCGTCCTCGGGAACCCGTCGAGTATATAGCCCTTTTTCGTATCGGACTGCTTCAGCCTCTCTACAACGATGCCGGTCACTACCTCATCCGGGACAAGTTCGCCTTTATCCATGAAGGCCTTGGCCTTCATGCCCATGGGCGAGCCGCTCTTCACCGCCGCTCTCAAGATATCGCCCGTCGAGATATGCGGTATCTTATACTCTTTGGCAAGGACAGCGCTTTGAGTTCCCTTGCCGGCGCCCGGAGGCCCTAACAAAACCAATTTCACTTTTCTTCCCCTATAGGCCCTACGATGATATCCTGGCCTTTAATTTGCCGCGTTTCATGAAACCTTCGTAATGCCGCATCAAGAGATGCGACTCAATCTGCTTCATAGTATCGAGCATGACTCCGACTATGATCAGCAAGCCCGTGCCGCCGAAGAAACTTGCTACGAGATACGGTATCTTCAGCCAGCTGGAAATAATGCTCGGAAATACAGCAATCAATGCCAGAAATATCGCGCCGGGAAAAGTGATCCTCGTCATTATAAAATCCAGGTATTCTGCCGTCTGCCTGCCGGGCCTTATCCCCGGAACAAATCCGCCGTATTTTTTCATGTTGTCCGAAATGTCTATCGGATTGAACGTAATGGCGGTATAAAAATATGCAAAAAACACTATCAAAAGTGCGTATATGGAATTATATAATATTTCACCTCTAGTCAGTACCTCCGCGAATTTCTGAAAGCCGCGGCTCGGTATAAAGCCGGCAATCGTAGCCGGGAACAATATGATGCTTTGCGCGAATATAATAGGAATAACTCCCGCCTGATTTACTCTGAGAGGCAAGAACGTCGCCTGGCCGCCGTAGACCTTCCTGCCGACGACGCGTTTAGCATACTGCACGGGGATCTTTCTCTGCCCTTGAGTTACAACTATTACGGCCACCACAACGAATACCAACATCACCACCATGAGTATGAGCGTGAACGGGTCGAGCTGAGCTTTTTCCGGCGCAAAGGGAGAAAACAGGGCCCATAACTGATACAACGCAGTTGGTATCCTCGACACTATACCCGCCGTTATAAGTAGGCTCATCCCGTTACCGATACCGTTCTCCTGTATCTGCTCGCCCAGCCACATGATGAACGCGGTACCGCTGGTAAGCGTAATAACGGTCAGTATCCTGAACGGCCATCCGGGGAACTGGACTATCTGCAGTCCCTGGAATCTCGCCGGGTTTTCAAGCCATAAGGCTATAAAGAACGACTGTATCACTGCCAGCGCAATCGTACCGTATCTTGTATATTGGACTATCTTCTTGTGCCCGGATTCGCCTTCCTTGGCCAATTTCTCCAGGGCCGGTATTACGGCCGTCAACAGCTGCAGTATGATAGACGATGATATATAAGGCATGATACCGAGAGCAAATATCGTCAAACGCGATATGGCGCCTCCGGAAAACATGTTCATTATGCCAAAGAGCGCCCCGCCCTGTTGTTGCGCGAGGTTAGCAAAAAACTGAGCGAGAGCCGTGCCGTCGATGCCCGGCGTCGGTATGTATGTTCCTACGCGGTATATGGCGATCATTGCGAGCGTGAAGAATATCTTCTTCCGCAGGTCAGGGATCTTAACGATATTTGCAAACGCTTCTAGCATATGTCCGCCAGTAATATTTTAAACGATATATTATTTCAGGTACTCGACATTCGCTCCGGCCGCCTCTAACTGTTTCTTCGCGCTTTCAGAAAACTTATGCGCCTTTATGGTCAAAACCTTGGTCAATTTCCCGCTTCCCAGCACCTTAATGCGATCCTTCTCGCTGCCTATAAGGCCGGCCTTTTTTAATTCGGCAGGCCCGACAATCGTATTCTTCTCGAACCTGTTAAGCGACTCGACATTGACCACCTGATAAGCATCTCTGAATAGTGAATTAAAACCTCTCTTGGGTATGCGCCGGATAAGGGGCATCTGTCCGCCTTCAAATCCCGGACGCGTAGTCCTGCCTGATCTCTTCAATGCGCCTTTGCGGCCCCGGCACGCGTTCTTGCCATGACCGGAACCCGATCCCCTGCCGCGACGCTTCGTCTTCCTATTGGCGCCGTACGGCGCGCCGATCTCAGTTATTTTCACTTTTCACTTCCCCTTGCGGAGCGAATTCTCTCTGCCGCCTAAGCTGTTTTAAGCCCTCGATGCCTGCTTTTAAGACATTCAGTGCCGCATCGGAACCGAGGCTTTTGGTCAATATATCTTTTATGCCGCCTGCTTCGCAAATAGCCCGTATGGCGCCGCCGGCAATAACCCCCGTTCCTTCGACAGCAGGCTTCAGTAAAACACGCGCCGCTTTATAATGTCCTATTACCTCATGAGGTATTGTCGTTCCGCTGAGAGTTAATTTAAAGAAATTTTTCTTAGCGTCCGTCAGGCCTTTTCGTATAGCGTCGGCGACTTCGTTGCCCTTGCCGAAACCGAGCCCGACAGTGCCTTTACCGTCGCCAGCCACCACCAACGCGTTAAATGAGAACCTTCGGCCGCCCTTGACGACCTTAGCGACTCTCTTTATAAGAACTACTTTCTCGATAAGCCCTTCTTCCGAAGCGGCGCGCGACTGGCGCTTTCCGCCAAAACCGCCTCTGCCGCCCTTCCTTGACCTATCCTGTCTCGCGGCTGGCGGCTGAGGAGCCGCAGCGGCTTCTTTCTTCTCTACAACCTTATCGGGAGCCTGTTCAGGTTTTTCAACTCCGGCAGGCTGGGCTTTAGGTCCATTCACTTCGGTCTTCCCGTTATTTTCGCTATTGTCAGGTTTTGCCAATTTAAATCCCTTTCTAGAATTTCAATCCGCCTTTTCTGGCGGCATCCGCCAGGGCTTTTACGCGGCCGTGATAAAGATATCCCGACCTGTCGAACACTATATCCGTGATCCCTTTAGATTTGCACTTCTCTGCCAGGGCTACCCCTAACATACCTGCCCCTTTTACATTCCCGGCGTCCTTCTTTACCTTGTCTTTAAGATCCGGCGAGTTGGTCGACAAAGAAACCAGCGTCTTCCCCGTGACATCATCGACAAGCTGCGCGTAGAGGTTATTCAAACTGCGGTAGACGCTCAGCCTCGGCTTTTGAGCCGTTCCCGATATCTTCTTCCGGATTATCTTATGCCTTCTCTCCAAACCTGTGATCTTTATCCATCTCTTCATATGTTATCCGCCCGCTCCGCCGGCGCCTGCGCCTGCGACAGCCTTACCGGCTTTGCGCCTGACATGTTCTCCGACGTATTTTATGCCTTTCCCTTTATAAGGTTCCGGCCTGTAATAATCCCTGATCTCGGCAGCGACTTCCCCTACCTTCGCTTTGTCGATCCCTTTTATGACGATCTGGTTCGGCTTCGGCGTCTCGATCGTTATGCCTTCAGGTATATTGTAATTTATAGGATGCGTAAAGCTGAGCTGTATATTCAATACCTTCCCCTGGACGCCGGCTTTGAAACCCACGCCCGTTATTTCCAGGTCCTTCCTATAACCTTCGGTTACGCCGATTATCATATTGTTCAGAAGGCTCCTTATCAGGCCGTGCGTCGACTTATCCTGCTTTTCGTCCGACG
>JAQUSE010000052.1 GCA_028715235.1 Candidatus Omnitrophota bacterium
GTCTAATATGAGGATCTTCTTGCTCATAGGAGGCCGCCCTTAAAGATTAATGTGAAAGTCGTACCTTTCCCTTCATGGCTCTCGACCTTTATCTTTCCGTTGTAAGCTGGCTATGTGCTTTTTGGCTTCTTCGGCGGTACTATAGACAATTCCCTCGCCCTTGGAAAGCTTCTCGATCTTCTTCCACTCCTCCTCGGTGTAAGGATCCTGCGGCTGGACTTTCATAGGTACCAATAACACCCCGTTTCGCACCGGCTCAAAACCGACAACCGATCCACGCTTCACATGCAGCAATGATCTTATATCCTGCGGGATTGTCACCTGCCCCCGCGATGATATTATAGCCATTCTGAAAGCCGCGTGCTCGGCTATGAGTTTTCCGGCATGCCTTTTTTTAAGCGTCTTCATAGCATATCCCCCCCCTTATACTTATTTACTTACTTTCCGCATATAAGTATACACTATGTCCGACGTTTGTCAATAGATAAAGGGATAAAGGGAAATTAAAAATTAAGCGCTGTCCCTATTTTCCCTGGTAGGGTGGTCCCTTCTGGGATGGCCCATATTGCGTAAAAAGAAGTGATTTTCTTGCAAATAGTTTAAAATATTTTTAGACACAATTGTAACTCATTGACTTACTGACTGTTACAATCCTAATGTCTGCCCCTAAGAAAACATCCTCTTATTTACTTATTCCTCCTTCATATCTTGTTCGCAATGATAAAAGCTCTCAAATCTATCATTAACGATTTTATCTTTTGTGTTTCGCGTTCATTCTCCAGGGGCAAATATAAAAATCTACTAATTAATCTACTCACCACCCATTCATCATCCATAACACCATCTTTTAAAACCACCACGTTTCCGTCTTTATCCCTTGAATCTGAGAAAAATCTTATTCTTATATCATGGTAACTTAATACACTCGAATCAATGGCGGCTAATGCATAGTCACCCTGAAATAGCGGCTTTACCTCATTGTATTTATACATGACACCTTTATAATCTAAAAAAAGTCCCATAAAACTCGTGTTTTTAACATCAGTGATCAGCATTCCTTGAGGTCCACGAAAATGCCTAATAATATGTTTGGTTTTTTTCGTATAGATCTTATACGGCACTAAAAGCAGATAATCACATGGCATTTTTTGGTTGATAACACTTAGGATAGCCTGCGGCGTAAATTCATTTAACGAAAACCTGGCGGGTGTCAAATCGCACACCTCAACCCCCATTTCACCTAGCGCCTTTTTTACATTCCCCGAAATTAGGCAAGACACATCCCGCCAAAACATCTTATCGCAACCCCATGTTTTCACAAATGAGTTCGAAAAGTTTTTTGCTACTAACATATCTCCCATATCATTCAATAAGTTTGACTTAATTATGCCCTTCGGAATATCACACCTATACATATAACCATATGTATTAGGGATATCAATCATCGCCTCAGGAACTTGAACTCGAAGACCTTTTTTATTTATTTTTTTGTAATCATCTCTAACATTTTCACTGATATATACAAGAACAGCTATCTTTTTGGTCTTACCATCACCTACAGCATTTTTGATACTCCCATCGAAATCTTCACGGGAATCATCCCACGGATTGTCGAGTAGAGGCGGCAAGCTGGAATAAAATTTTGTTTTATAAAGTAATCTTTCTCCTGAAGTTTTATTAAAATCTTTAATCTCATTTTCTAAGGCGCGCGCCTTAGAAAGCAATGTTTTAAACTCTTCAGGGTAATTTCCAATCACAAAATAGGTTTGATAGATTTTTTCATTATTTTTAAGAAACTCGATTCGCCAGAGACCTTCATATGTACCAAGCTTTTTGCCTGTGCAAATTATACTCGATATAACATGCGGGTCTCCATTGTCTTTATCGTATTCGTTCTTAGCCTCATATCCAAGTTCGTCAGGCCCGAACCATCGAACCTCCCATCCGTCAAGATCTTCTATGTTATTAACATCAACCCTCGCAAATATTTCTTTAACACCTTTTTTAAATATCGCAAAAGTAACTCTTTTGTTGATGGGAGAGGTGTCCGAATATATATTTATATCTTTGATAACTTTTGGAATATTGTATATCATTAAAGTTTGGAGTTTATTATCTTCGGCATGAACCCGCTCAAATTGGGACAAAGGAAAAAAGTTTATGTAGATAATGCTTGCCAATATAGCTTTCCGTATACTATTTCGTTTAAGACGCCTCCATAAACGGCCGGATAAAATACTCTGCGTTTGTTTCATGAGTATCTCATATTATAGATGTTTGTGTGTGTTATGAGCCAAAAGAGTTGCCTAATTACTGAGCATTTACAGCTATCCCTATTTTCCTAAATAGGACTTCTGCTAGTTACTATTTACTCAAATTTTTTACTCAAGATACCCGGATTGAAATTTTTTATGATATTTCACAAATAATCGCATATACTCAATATCGATTGCAATATTTCCACATTTACACAGCATATTATCTTTTGGGGCACATGGAATTATATCGCCATACATAAGACAATTATAAAAAAATTTTCTTTTTTACCTCTTACGTATTAGTAACACCATTTTGCATAACTCTAAAAACACGATTTTTAATAATATATCCTCCGGCTAATCTAGTCTTCGGGAGGGACGGACATACCTGTCGCGGCTCCGATGCCGGAGGCGACCTCTTTTATTATCCCTATCTTCCTGTATATGGGGTGGATATGCTGCCTTATCAAGGGGAGTTTCCCGGCAAAATATATAGAAGCGCCTATGCAGGTCACGCCGCCTATTATGAGCGTCCAGGTGACGCCGATAGTACTGGCAAGGCTCCCCGCCAGGAGGCTCCCTACCGGCGCTACGCCGATAAACGACATGACATACAGGCTCATCACGCGGCCCCGTTTATCATCGTCTACGATCGTCTGTAAGATCGTATTGCTCGCGGCCATATGGGCCATGAAGCCGTATCCGATAAATACCATTAATACGAGCGACAGCCACAACACGCGGGACATGGAAAATAAGATCAGCGCGCCGGCGAAGATCGACGAATATATGGGCATCATCCTGCCGAGCCCCAACACGCTCTTCCTCGACGCCAGATATATGGTCGCCGCCATGGCGCCAATTCCCGCCGCGGACATCAGGAAACCGAAGGCTTCAGGCCCCCCATGCAGGATGTCCCTGGCATATACCGGCATCAGTACGACATAAGACGCGCCCATGAGACTGATGACGCTAAGCAGGAATAATATGAGCCTAATGGGCACGAAGCCGAACGCGTACATGAACCCCTCTTTAATGTCTTCCATCAGGCGCGCAGGGCCCTTATTTGCCGCCGGGCGCTCATTGATCTTCATCGCTAAAAGCGAAGCTATAACGGCAAAAAAACTTATTCCGTTCAGAAGAAAACATGGACCCTCGCCTATCATCGCAACCACTATCCCCGCCAAAGACGGGCCGATGAGCCGGGCCGCGTTGAACATGAGGGAATTGAGCGCAATCGCGTTGGAAAGATTCTCCTTCTTCTCCACCATCTCCACTATAAAAGACTGGCGGGCGGGCATGTCGAGAGAGTTGACGCATCCGAGGAATATCCCGAGGGCTATGATATGCCAGACCTCTACAACACCTGTAAGCGTAAGGACGGCCAGGGTGAACGCCTGGACCATCGAAAGCGTCTGAGTTACGATGAGGGTCTTGTGGCGATCCCACCTGTCGGCCATTACGCCGGTTATGGGGCTCAGGAGAAACGCGGGTATCTGGCTTGAGAATCCTACTATACCCAGGAGGAATACCGAATTGGTCATGCGATAGACGAGCCAGCTCATCGCTATCATTTCCATCCACGTCCCTATAAGAGATATAAGCTGGCCCGCGAAAAACAACCTGAAGTTCCTGTAATCCAGGGTCCGGAAAACAACCTTTACATTATCGCTTATTTTAAAAGGCATATTAATTAAGTCCTGTCGCTATTCCTCGGAGAGACCCTTATGGCGCGCGCGGGACGCACCGGACACTTGGCCTGGCATATCCCGCAGCCGACGCACAGGTCCTCGGAGACATACGGTTTACTGACGACGCTCGCCCCGGAAGGCTCTTTCTTAAGTTTGATCGCCTTCTGCGCCACAGGGCAGAATTCTTCGCACACGATGCATTCTTTGCCCTCCGCCCACGGAATGCATATAGAGCGGTCGATCTCTGCCGTCCCTAACCTGACGAGGCGTTTCTTTTCCACGGTAAGCGGCGGGATGGCGCCCGTCGGGCATGTATTGCCGCACAGGGTGCACTGGTATTCGCAGTACCCCATCTCCGGGACGAGTTCCGGCGTCCAGATACCTTCGACGCCTGCCTTCAGTAATACGGGCTGGAGGCCGTTCGTTATGCATACCTTCATGCAATTGCCGCAGCGGATGCACCTGTCGAGAAACTCCTCCTCTTTAAGAGCTGCCGGAGGCCTTATGACATTGGAGTACGAGGGCCTGAGCCTCTTTCCAAACCGGAACCCCGTCAGGAATACGGACGATAAGGCCAGCGCCATGAATTGCCTGCGCGATATGCCGCTGCCGGGCGCATTATCTTGCGGCTTCGGATCCTCCGCGCCGCCCGGGCCGGAAAAGCCAAAACGCGTAATATGTTTGGGGCAGTTATATACGCAATCCATGCAAAGGATGCATTCACCTTTAACATAACTCGTGTCTTCCTTTATCGCGCCCATCCTGCAATCTGCCCTACATATACCGCATTCGACGCAGCCCTTCACCGTCCTGCCGAGGAGCGCGAAGCGCGCGAAGAGAGCGTATAACGCGCCGAGCGGACAGACCGAGCGGCACCACAGCCTGCGTTTCAATAGCGCCAGGGCGCAGATAACTATAAAGAATAAAAATATAAGGGCCGAATGCGAAAAGTAATATACCTTGATCCCGAGCACTGTCCCTTTTAGCGAGCGGTAAAGGTCCTGGACATATCCATGCATGCCCAGATTTCTTATCAGGATAACGAACAGCGAATTTAAAGTGAGCGTCACCGTCGGGATCAGGTTCAGCGATACGAACCTCGCCATAATGACTATCGGATCGAGTATCCAGGCCAGCTGCAATCCCGCGGCCGCAAAAAAACCTATTATCCCAAGGATAAAAAATTTCGGTTTTCTGACGACGGTGTTGGCCTTGTCGTTTTCCGGCTTCTTGAGGCTCTCGCGCGCTCCGGCAATATCTATGGCCGCCCCTAAAGGGCATACCCATCCGCAGAAGAACCTTCCAAAGACCAGAGTAAGTACGAGCATGGCGAATGACGCGGCAAGCCCCGGGAGGAGCACCCTTTCGCTGACCGAGGTCGTAATGATAACGAGCGGATCTATCCTGAAGAACGCGCTCGGAGAGACCGCTGCCTTAAGCGGATAGGTGGTCGACCACAGGATATAGATGAAGAGCGTCAGGAACGCCGCCTGGGATATCCTCCTTAATATTACAAGCTTCTTCATGTTTATCTTATACCTCGATATATTTCCTGGACGCCTTCTCTATATCAATACTGCCGAATTTTCGTTCAGCAGCCACGGCTATATTCGGTATCGACAACGGGTCCGTATTCACTATGGTGCAGGCGTACGTATCCGCGAGCGTTGTGTCAGTAGAGGCGATCACCGTCCTGGCGGGCATCACATCCTTAAGGTTCCCGCCCGTTGGGCCGTTACGCAGCAGGACCCTGTACGCGTCTATTATGTTCAGGTCGGGATTCATGAAGTAAGCCAGGTCGACGAGCTTTTCTCCGATATCGCGGTGGATGAGCCCCCTGTTGCCGCCGCACACCCCCATGAGGTTCTTCATAGAAAGGGTAAGGCCGGCCAGGCCGTGATGTTTCAATACCGGACAGTTTATGAATGTATCGCATTCCACCGCGTCGCGTATCATGGGCCATTTTTCCATCGGGCTGTCGTAATCGAAACGCGCCGCGATCGTATCCCAGTCGTCGGTAAAGAATACGTCCGCTCCTTTTTCTTTCGCGGCCTGTTCTATGCCGCTATTGGCGTAACAGCGCCTCGCGTCGTTGCAGGTAACGTCGAAGACTTTCACCTTCTTCGCGCCCGCCTTAAAAGAGAGCTCCACGAGCGCGGCGACGACCAGGGGATTGGTATTCGCGGCCTGTTCCGGCGTCCGGTCCCAGCCTATATTCGGTTTGACGACCACTACGCTGTTCTTCCTGACGAACCTCTCCATGCCTCCCATAGCCTCTACGGCCTTCACCGTCAGAAGATAAGGGTCATCCCCTTTAGCGATGACAAGGTCATAGTCGCCCTTTATGCCCTTCCTGGGCCTGCCGTTAAATTTAGCGCTGTCCGCGGCGGCGGCCGTCTCTTTATTTAAAAGGCCGGCGAACGGCAACAGCGCCAGAAAAGCCAGAGCTATTTTTATGAAACTCTTCCGCGAGACCTTCCTGTTAAGAAACGATTCCATATGAAGCCCTCCAAATAAAGGCTCTGTTTTTTCATTTATATGGGCGAAATCCCGCCCCGGGTATCCGTCACTTAAAGACTGCTGATTTGAATCGGCGGGACGATTTTTAAGCTCTTCCATAGACGATCCTTTTTTTGCCGATAAATTCCGCGGCCCATGCCACCCAGACGCTCACTTCGTAAAGAAGGACCATCGGGAGAGCCATGGCCGTCATATTGAATATGTCGACCGTGGGTGTTATGACCGCGGCGACTATTGTTATTACGACCAGCGCATACTTGAAATTTTTCCTGAGTATCCTGGCGTTTATTATCCCTACGCGCGTCAGGAAAAAACTTAATACCGGCATTTGGAATACCAGTCCGCAGGCAAGCACCATACCCGTTACAAAAGAGATGTACCTGGCAGCCGATATGACGGGCACGAGGTCTTCGGCGCCTATGCTCAGGAGAAATTTAAGCGCGTTCGGAAGGAGGATATAATACGAGAAGAGACAGCCTGCCAGAAAAGAGGCTGATACGAAGATTATGAAGTAAAAGGCGTACCTCTTAAAATCGTCGCCTATGGCCGGGACCGCAAAGGCCCATATCTGGTGGACGATCACGGGAAAAGAGAACAGAAATCCCGCGGAGAAACTGACCCTCATATAGACGAGGAAAGCCTCTTCGGGGCTGAAGAACGCGAGGCGGTCGATAACTCCGGAAGCCGGGGCCTTCAGGAAGGCGAATATCGGCTGAGCGAAGGGAACGCTCGCTATCGTCGCGATGATGACGGCGGCCGCGGAGATTATTATCCTTTTCCTAAGTTCGCCGAGATGCTCTAAAACCGTAGACTTGCTCTCCATGACAAAATTTACTTTTTATCCTGCTGTTGATCGTCGGACGCGCCGTCCTTGAGCGACTTCTTGAACTCTTTTATCGTTTGTCCCAGCGCCCTGCCTACCTCCGGTAATTTGCTGGCTCCGAATATCAGAAGGCATATCAATAATATCACCAGCAGTTCCTGCATCCCTATTCCGAATATCCTCATCTTACCCTCCTTTTAAGCGAAACACGCGCCAATTCAAAAGTAAAAACGAATTATTCTTCGAGCGAGGCACCAGAGGTGCCAAGTCTAGAAGATCCTTACGTAGGAAGTTCTCGACTCGCCCATCCGAAACACCTGCTCGCTCGAACAATAAGGCTCACTAAAACAATAAGGCTCGCTCGAAACATATTGAATCCAATCTCGCAGGTTATTAGCTCACTTTTCCTGCAACACCTGTATAAACGCGTCCACGATTTTAGGATTAAACTGCGAACCGCTGTTCGCCCTTAACTGCTCTATCCCTTCTTCCTTAGTCAGGTTCTTCTCGTAACCTCTGTCGGAAGTCATCGCATCATAAGAATCAGCCGCCGACACGATCGCCGCCAGCATATCTATGTGTTCGCCGTCGAGCTTGTCCGGATATCCCTTGCCGTCATAACGCTCGTGGTGCTCCCTGACCACATCCAGGACCTCTTTATTAATAGCGACCGGCTTCAGGATATTTTCGCCTATGACCGGATGTTTCATTATTATGCCGCGTTCTTCGTCGGTCAACTTCACTTTCTTGTTCAATATGACCTCCTTGACGCCCAGTTTCCCTATGTCATGCAGGAGCGCTCCCTCTCTCAGGATGTCTATCTTATCCTGCGGCAATCCCATTTTGCGGGCGATGCTGACCGCGTATTCGGATACCCTTTCCGAATGACCCTTCGTATAAGGGTCCCTCGCCTCCAGGATGCGGATGAGGGACTGCATCACGCTGTAGAAATATTCCAGGACCTTCTT